>JAAURD010000309.1 GCA_012034075.1 Chloroflexaceae bacterium
CGGGTACGGTGATTGAACCGGGCATGCTCTCTGCGACCAGCAACAATTATCTGGCGGCGGCTATTGCTGATGGGACGAGCATTGGGCTGGCCTATGCCGATCTCTCAACCGGTGAGTTTGCGGCCACCGAATTGAGCGGTGAGCGGGCGACCACCGAATTTGAAGGTGAACTGGCCCGCTTGCAGGTGGCCGAGATATTGATTTCCGACGATGAAACGAGCCGCCCATCCGGCCTAACGCCCTCGACCGCACGACTCAGCCATGACCTGGCCCCGATGACGAAAGACGAACGCGATATGCTGCTCCCGCATGAGCGCGTCGCCCGGCGACTCGATCAGGAGAGCGGTGCTCGCTGGTCGCAGGGCCATGTTACCGCCTGGCCCGCCTGGCGCTGGGAGCTGAACACGGCGCGTGATGCCCTGTTGCAGCAATTCGCGGTGCAATCGCTTGCCGGCTTGGGGCTGACCCAACGCACCCTGGCAACCCGTGCCGCTGGCGCTATCCTGCAATATATTCACGAAACCCAACGGAGTAGTGCGGCCCAGATGACCATGTTACGGGTCTATGCCACCGGTAGCACCATGTTTCTCGACCCACAGACCCGACGCAACCTAGAATTGCTGGAGGGCAGCGGCGGCCGTAGTGCTGGTTCGCTCGTTCGTGTGCTTGATCAAACGCGTACTCCGATGGGCGCACGCCTCATGCGCAAGTGGATTGCCCAACCGCTTCTGAATCTGCACGTATTGCAACAGCGCCAGGAAGCTGTGGCCACCTGTGTTGAGATAGCCGATCTCCGTAAATCACTGCGTCAGGCTCTCGCCGATGTGGGGGATATGGAACGAGCGGTCAATCGGGTATTACAAGGCACTCCCGCTGCGATGCCGCGTGATCTCGTCCATTTGCGCCAGGCATTACGATCTCTGCCCCAGATCGTTGATGCGCTGGCAGATCACACCACATTGTTGCAGGATGATCGTGAAGACCCCGCTCTGGCCGATACGGATGGTGAGCCGTATCCGGAGCAACAGCAGGTCGATCAACGCATTGCCGAAGGGCCAGCACCACGGGTACTGGGTGACGACCTGTTTGCCGAAGATAGTGATCCCGTTCCACCAGCCGAACCCCTTACCCCCGACCCCTCGAAACCCCTCACCCCCGGCCCCTCTTCCTTTGTGGGAGAGAGGCGTAGGCCGAAACCCCTCACCCCCGGCCCTGGGTCTACAAGAGACCCAGGGAGTACAGGACCTGCAAGCCTGGATGCTTGTGGTGATATACTGACCCTGCTGGAGACTGCCCTTGATGATGATCCGCCGGCACTGCTGGGCGCATCCAATTATCTGCGCCGCGATGACGAGCAAGAGAAGGCCCGCTGTGTCATTCGTATGGGGTATGATCAGCGCATAGATGATGTGATTCAGGCGAATCAGCGTGCCCAGAACTGGATTGACAGTCTGGAACGGCGTGAACGGGAGCAGACCGGTCTGAAAGCGCTGAAAGTAGGCTACAATAAAGTGTTTGGCTACTACATTGAAGTTTCGCGCAACCTGAGCGATCAGGTACCGGGCCACTACGAGCGCAAACAGACCCTGGTTAACTCCGAACGCTATATTACCGCCGAACTCAAAGAATATGAGAATATTATTCTCAGTGCCCAACAAAATCTGGTGGAACTGGAGCGCCAGGCATTCACACGTATCTGCGAAGGGGTATGCCAGCATGGGCAGCGCTTGCGCCGAACAGCCCAGCTGCTTGCGCGTCTTGATGCGGTTGCATCCCTGGCAGAGGCAGCCGTGCAAGGGCGCTATACGCGGCCAACCCTCAACGAAAGTACCAGCCTGAAGATCCAGGCTGGCCGACATCCGGTCGTTGAGCGCAGTCTGGCCGATGCGTTTGTTCCCAACGACATGCATATTGATACCGAACAGGAACAGCTGTTGCTCATCACCGGGCCAAACATGGCGGGGAAGTCAACTGTTCTGCGCCAGGTGGCCCTGATTGTGTTACTGGCCCAGATTGGCTCGTTTGTCCCGGCCGAGCACGCCGATGTTGGTCTGGTTGACCGTATCTTCACCCGCATTGGTGCTCAAGATGATATTGCGACCGGTCAGAGTACGTTTATGGTGGAGATGACCGAAACCGCCGCATTGCTGTTGCAGAGCAGTCGGCGGAGCCTGATTATCCTCGATGAAGTGGGTCGTGGCACGAGCACCTACGATGGTATGGCGATTGCCCGTGCAGTGGTTGAGTATATTCACAACGAGCCGCGTCTACGCTGCCGCACACTCTTTGCAACGCACTACCACGAACTGACAGCGCTCACCGAACTCTTGCCACGGGTGCGCAACTATCATATGGAGGCGCTGGAACGTGAAGATCGGGTCGTCTTTCTGTATGAACTGCGTCCCGGCGGTGCCGACCGCAGTTATGGTATCCATGTTGCGGAACTAGCAGGCATTCCCCGCTCGGTGATCCGTCGGGCACGTGAACTGCTGGCCGAACTGGAACAGCCATCAGTGCGGCTGCAAGCCGCACCTACTGAACTGGAACAGCCATCGGTCACAACAGCAGAAACAACAGCGAGCACCAGTACCGCCACAACGCCGGCCGTAGCAGAAACCGAACAACAAGCGCAAGTTGGGCAGACAGCACTACAACCATCGCTCTTTGATGTTGCGCCAAACCCGGTGGTCACCTATTTGAAACGGCTCAATATCAATGAACTGACGCCGCTTGAAGCGATGACCCGATTGTATGAATTACAGAAATTGGCCCAGAATACGCAATAGTTGAAGCGCCTTGGGAGCGTTGAAGCGTTGAAACGCTCAAACGCTCAAACGCTCAAACGCTCAAATGCTCAAATGCTCAAACGCTCAAATGCTCTGTAGTTGTCTGTGAGGAAGCGCTCCTGTGCATGTTGTCTATTCACTCAATGAACTATCACCGATCAGCCAGTCGCATTAACTATTGGCAAATTCGACAGTGTTCACCTGGGACATCAACGCCTGATCAATACCACTCTTCAGCATGCCCGTGAGCATGGTCTGGCAAGCGTTGTCCTGACCTTTGACCCCCATCCCGACCGAGTGATCTTTCCAGACCGTGAATTGCGCCTGATCACCACCGTGGAAGAACGAATTGCCTTGATCGAGCAACTTGGCCCAGATTTCTTGATCGTCGCGCCATTCACGGCCGAAATCATGAACACCAGTGCGGCCCATTACATGCACAAACTCTGTGCCGTCATGCCCCTCCGTGAAATCTGGGTCGGCGAGGACTTTGCCCTGGGGCGCAACCGTGAAGGCAATATCGCCCGTTTGCGCCAGATTGGTCAGCATCTGGGGTACACTATCGATACCGTCCCGCCCGTAGAACGAGGTGGTGCCCAGGTGCGTACTGCACGCGTGCGTCGATTGCTGTTGGAGGGTGCAATGCGTGAGATTGCAGACCTTCTTGGGCGACCCTTCAGCCTGAGCGGAGTGGTGATTGAGGGCGACCGGCGCGGTCAGAGTATCGGTTTTCCAACCGCCAATGTTGAAATTGAGCCCGACCGCGCTCGACCAGGCAATGGCGTCTATGCCTGTCGTGCTTATGTTGGTCGTCGTACCGCACTATCCGCAACAAATGTAGGAATGCGACCGACCTTTGGAGCGCTATCATCCACTATCGAAGCGCACCTGCTCGATTGGTACGAAGATCTCTATGGACAGGTGCTCCGACTCGAGTTCATCGAACGCCTCCGGCCGGAGCAACGTTTTACCGATATCAGCGAACTCATCACGCAAATCCAGCACGACATCACGCAGACACGGGTCATCCTACGCAAGAACGATTGAGGGCATCGGGTTCGTGCGGCGGCAAGCCCCCTCACCCCCGGCCCCTCTCCCATTTAGGGGCGGACAGAACGTTTGTCTTTATTTTCCATATCGCATCCCAATGCGATATGGCTCGAGTTGGTTGGGCAGCAACGCCGCTTCCCACGTCACCAGAGATGGCATCAGAAAGCCATGTGTATTATCAGCATGTCTGTGCTGTCCGCACCTAAACCCACAAGGGGAGAGGGGAGTCAAGCCCACCGCAAAAATGTCTCCATTCCGAGAACGCCATCGTAGGTACGGCATGCGGATAGCGTCGCGTGCGTTCTATCTTTGCGTGAGATCAGCCATTAGCTGTTAGCTGTTAGCCATTAGCCATTAGCCATTATACCAAATGGCGTTCATCTCAATGCACGTAGGTGCGGCTTGTAGCCGCACAGCGGTCGTCCCGACCGCACGCCAAGCATGCAGGTATCAGACGGAGGTACGACGCCCAGCCTGCTTTGGGGCGCAGCACGCTGACGCCCCTACAGCGCATGCCGTAGGCCGTGCCCCAACGCGCCTGAGCGCATACCAGGAGAAAACAGCGGCCCGTGCCCCAACGCGCCAAGCCCAGAGGTTCATACGATGCCAGCCGCACGTGCTCCGTATCAGAGCCAACTGG
>JAAURD010000310.1 GCA_012034075.1 Chloroflexaceae bacterium
CTCTCAAGGGTAGGTTTTTTGGTTTAGACATGGCTCATACCAAATTCGGGTGGGCGCAGCACGCAGATGCTCCTACAGATCGCACTTGGAGCGCCTGATTTGTAGGGGCTCAGCGCGCTGCGCCCCTACAAATTAGGATATAAGCTCTCCGATGGGAACGCCATTTGCGTCTCATACCGCATCAGAAAGCGATCTGTCAAAAAAACCTACCCTTGAAAGGTCGCCACCGCCCCGGCGCCGCGCATTCTTTGTGTCATCTTCGTGTCCTTCGTGTCCTTTGTGGTGAATCTCACACGCACTTTTCATGGGTTGGTATCAGCAAGAATCGCTTTGATCAAGCTAACCATTGCCATGTCGGGTGGCAGACCCACGACGCGTTCATACTCTTTCAGGCCCTGCGAGGAGTCAAAGTACTGCTGATCGTGTTTGAGAATAGCGTGCATGTAGCTATACTGGCATCGGCGTCGAGTCCAGCCACCGTATTATCGGATAACCATGAGAACGGCTCGTTCCATGAAGATACCGGATTCCCATCAGCATCGACGAAACATCTACTGCGCACCAGAGCGTTCATGATATCTTGCAACTGGTTTCTTGAGAGCTGTATGTGCTCAAATTGTAGTGCGAGCCGTTCTTTTACCTCATATAAGGTGGTTGATCGACCCATCGAGTGGCTCAAACGAATAATCTCGGTTAGCACCGTACTCCGGTGCTCGGGAAGGGGTCGTAAATTTGATGCATTCAATGCCTTTGCAAGGTTAATCTTTGCGACGGGAGGTACTGGCTGGGCACTGCTGCCGTTGGTGGCGAGGACAGGCTGGACGCTGCTGCCGTTGGTAGCGGGGACAGGCTGGGAGCTCACGTTATTGTCTACCATGGGCAAACCAAGGGCAATACGCACGTGATGCAGAACGTTGAGATGGCCGGTCACGGTAATCCCATAGACGCTCGATAACGCAACAGCACGATGATCGGTCATGTCCAGATTGACAAGCAGTGCTCGCCCTTGCGGCAGGCCAAATATATTCCGTAGTTTTCCATACCTGTTGATATGCTCTTTAACATCGCCGGTCTTGCATTCAATCCAGAGTGGCTGTTCATGCACCAGAAAGACCATATCCATTTCACAACTATGACCATCAGGAAGTGCTGCTCGTACATTTCGCAGCGAACTATAAGCCAGCTTTTCCTGGTTCAACATCTTGCATATGCTCAAGTAGACAAAGCGCTCAAACCAGTTGCCGGTGAAAAAATTGGTAACATCGCCGTTTTTGGGTATTTCGGCATGAATTGTCTTAGTACTTTTGTGGTACTTATAATTCTGTAAGAGGGCTTGCTTTTGCAGTTCCATACAGAGCGATGTTGTATGACTCGCTTCCTTCAGGGTGCGTTGGGTCAGGTCCAGATCAAACTGTCCAGTAGATAAACTGCGCTTGATCGTTTCATACAAAAATGCCAGATGTTCATAGTGACTGCCAAGATGATTGGCGAGACGATCCAAAACCGCATCGGATTCACTTTGCTGGTGGTATGTTCTGACGCTGATATTGCGCGTTGCAAGCCACCGAATCACCGCGTGCGTGGGCGACTCCTGGGCAGCCGCTCTATCTGCTGCGGCATCGCTCACGGCGATGCTCGGCGGCAGCGCCTGGACGGTGACGGTGGGTGACGCTTCGGCAGCTGCTGTATCCGCCACGGCATCGCTCACGGCGATGCTCGGCGGCAGCGCCTGGACGGTGACGACTGGCTCCATCTGAGCCTGCTGGCGCAGTGATGCCATTTCAGCCTTCAACGTCTCCATCTCCAACATCAAGGTGTGCAGTTGCCGTTTGATGTTCTGGAGTTCTGCTTGTGTGGTCGGCTCTTCATCATTTGCTATTGTGGCTGTGGCTGCGGCATCGCCAACATTGTTGCTCTGTGCAGTATGCTGTTCCCTGGCGGTGATGGCTTGAGACGTCTGAACCTCCTGACGCGGCAAGGTCATATCGCCTTGCAACCTCTTCATCGCCGTTGTCCAGGTGCGCATCTCGGACTTGATCGCCTTCAGTTCACCGAGTATGTCCAGGAAAATCTGGTCTTGTTTCGATCCTAGAATCCGCATGTCAGTTGTTCCTTTTTACTGAGACCGGATCCCCAGCGAACAGGTAATCTGCGGCTCAGCAGGATACGAGGCATACAAATGCAACAACAATGGTATATTCAGAACGCTTAAACCGGATCTAAACCTATCGATCCATCATACCAATAGGGGTCTCCCGTTTGTTGGGCCTATTATATCATATATTGCCGCTCTGCGCTTGTCTTTCTGGCATAGCATTGGCCCGACCGCATGCCGATAAAACGTGGACATCACGCATTATCCGCTCAATTCCCGAACGTGTAGGACATCACGGCGGCTGACCGGACGCACCTGATGTCCTTCGACGGTTACCACATCAAGTGCAAACATCTCAAGCTCATAGGCTGCCCCATTGCAATAGATATGAACGACCACGCCGACATCACCAGCCTTAAGGTGGTGCTGTGGTAAATCGACGAGCAAGACTGCGTGTTCATGTTCCTGAATCATCGTAGATCTCCTGTCAGTGGATACGCTGTTACCAGACGGGGTGTGTCGCTGCCGGTGGCAACAATCCACACAGTGCCTACTTGCGGAGAACGCCCATCCGGTGTGGGCATTGCTCCTTCAATGATAAACTTCACACCGTGCGGTGTCGTCAAGGTAGCCGCAACCTCATGCGTCGCAGCGTGGTGCAACAAGGCATCGCGCAGGACATGCCAGTCAGCCCGAGTAAACCCGAACGCAGCAAAAAACGCAGCCTTGCCGGCAGGGTGTTCCGCTGCAAGCAAATACGTGGTGATTTTGCGCTGCTCGACCAACGCATGCGCATAGTTGGGCAACTTCATTCTGCTGCAATGTCACCCCACACGTTTTACGAAATCCTTCTGTTCAAACATACGATGTATACAAATGCAACAACAATGGCATATTCAGAACGATTAAACCGGATCTAAACCTATCGATCCATCATACCGATAGGGGTCTCCCGTTTGTTGCGCCTATTATATCATATATTGCTGCTCCATGGTTATCTTTGGAGCGTATGCTGGAGCACTGTTCACCTGAGTAGCAGAGCAGGGCCGGGGTTGCGGGGTAGCCCCGTCAGGTATCACGTGCGATACGGTTTGATATCAGAGGTATGGTATGCTATAAGGAGTTCTGGATCAGAACAATACTACCAAGGGAGAAAAACTGAAACAATGAATGATTGGCTCCTGGATCATCCGGATATTTTGCATGTCGTATTCCACCCACGTTCGGCCTATAGTGCCACCTCTGAAAGCCCCGATGCTCGCATTGTGACCATCCCCGTTGCCCCAGATGTTGCGGTTGGCGGCAAGCTCTACCCTGCCGATTACCAGTCACCGCTCATCCTCTATTTTCATGGCAATGGCGAGATTGCCGATGATTATGATGACCTGGCGCCCTTGTATAACCGGATTGGCATCACGTTGCTGGTGGTTGATTATCGCGGTTATGGAATCAGTCAGGGTACACCCAGTGCCAGCACGCTGCTCACCGACGCGGTGGCAGTATTTGAGGCATTGCCCGCACTTTGCGAGGACGAGCAGCTTGCCCCGCTGCGAACGTATGTTATGGGTCGCTCGCTGGGCAGTGTCCCCCGCCATCGAGATCGCCCTGCAAGTGGGCGAACGTCTAACGGGGTTGATTGTTGAGAGTGGTTTTGCCGATACCTTTGGTCTGCTAGCACGCCTGGGGATACGCGCTCAGCGTGCCACGGAGCAGCAGGATGGCTTCCAAAATGCCGAGAAGATGACCCGCATTGTGACGCCGACCTGCATTATCCATGGGCAGAACGATGTGTTGATCCCGCCGTCTGATGGTGAGGAGCTGTACCGCTGTGCCGCGGCAAGCGATAAGACGCTGGTGTTGATTCCACGTGGTGGTCACAACGATCTGATGATGATCGGCATGACCGAGTACTTTACGGCGATCAAACAGTTTGTGCATAGGGTGTAAACGTGTAGGAACGCAGAATCAAACGGGCCTGGCACACGCACCAGGCCCATTCGGGAGCAATGACTGAAATAGAACAAATTAGCTGAGGCCGCTGTTCACGTTGTTGAAGACTTCGCTGACTTTACCACCGAGCAAGGTCAGAATACCGATAACGACGATAGCGATGAGCACCAGGATAAGCGCGTACTCTACCAGACCCTGGCCTTCTTCTTTAGCGAAAAAACTGCGGAGCATAGTGTATGTCCTTTCTGAACAACAAGAGCAATAAAATTGATTACGTTTGTATGATACACCCTGGCAGGTTGGTTTGCAATAGGGCATTGGTCCCGTTTCGGCATGACCCATTTGGTTGATCGGCGGTGGTACTGTTTTGCACCACGGAGGCACGGAGGCACGGAGTCGCGCACCCATTGAAGGAGCATACAG
>JAAURD010000311.1 GCA_012034075.1 Chloroflexaceae bacterium
GGCTAGAAGTGTCACTGGAACAGATCAGTGATACGGCACAGCTGGAGCATCTGGTTGATGTAGCGTATATTTGTACTGATATAGTGGCGTTTGAGCAGGAAGTGGCGACTGCTGTTGTGCAGCAGCCAGAGTCGGTGTAAGCCACGTCTTTTGTGCAACGTCTGTATCCTTCGGGTGCTTTGGGCGAATCTCAGACGTGCTGGCGACGCAAATAGCCCCCGAAAGGGGCTTCCGCATGGTTCATACCAAATGGCGTTCATCGATATGAGACGTAGGTGCGGCTTGCAGCCGCACGGCGGTCGGGACGACCGCACGCACGCATCAGACGGAGGCGCAGCTTGCAGCCGCACGCGCCAACTGCACGCAGGCGTTCCACGTCAAATACCAGTGATCACCTGAATTTGGTATCAGCCCTAGTCCCCGCCCAGCTTCCCTGCTGGCAGGTCTTTCTCACCTGAGAGTCAGTCACACATGTTGTGTTGCAAATGACTCGACAAGGTTACCCAACATCGGTATACTAATAAGAGACACACAACACGGCAATCGTTTGGCACGTCTGCTGGATTGGCTGAAAAGACCAGATGTACGAGGTGAACCAATGTATGTTCTTGAAGAGTTTGTTGTTGTACACGCCCCAATGGATGTTGTAGACCGCGTAATCACCGAACGCAATTTGATGATGCGCTGGGCATCGCCGTCGGTGCGCTTTGACCCGCTCGATGGCTGGCGGTTTGATGAGGGTGCCCCCTGGAAACTGACCCTGACGGGCCTGGGTGACGTGATGCCGGCCGACTATGTTGTGCATGCACGTGAGCCGGGTTTGATTCTGTGGGCCTATAACGGCTTCTGGGAAGGGTTTGATGCGTGGCACTGGTTCCCCGCCAGCAACGACCCGCATGGCCCCACGATTATTCAAAATCGGCTAGAGTATGAACTACGGTCACCTCTTTTACCGCTTTTCTGGCGGTTTACGCTGGTGCCTTTTATGAAGTGGGATGCTGAAGTACAGATGCAACGCCTCAAGCGGGTCTGCGAGCAGGAAGCGCGGCGACTGCACCAGCAGCCGGCGGCGTTGCCAAAACCGGCGTAAACAATAGTCAAGCAAGAAAGGGATACCATATGGCAAATCGTCCGATTGTTCCGATGACCGGCAAATTTATGGGTGAATTTGTGCAACCACGCGGCCATGGCGAACTGCCACCGCTCAACGCTGCGCCGCCCGATTTTGAGCTACCGTATGCACGCTTTTTTATCGATGAGCAGGGTCAAGAACAGGTTGAGTATGGTCGCACGCTCCGTCTGAGCAGTTTCAAAGGGCAGCCCGTGCTGCTCGAACTGACGCGGATCGCCAGCGACCGCCTCTTCTGACCAAATTGTGCGCCGCACCTGGATGGTTTGCGGGACACCTATCGTGAGTTTGAAAAGCGCGGCATTGCGATGCTGGTGGTCAGCAGCACCGACCTGGAAATGACCAGCTATGTCGCCGAGGTGCTGCGAGCGCCCTACCCGGTCTTAAGTGACCCGGAGTGGGTGGTCTTTCGCCAATATGGTATGGGTTCGCTCATGGGGGTACCTTTGCCCGGCACCTTTGTGATTGATCGCGCCAGTATTATCCGCTGGAGCTGGGCCGCACCTCTGGCGACGGTGTTTGATCCACCAGAACCAGCGGTCTTGCTCGATATCATCGATCAGCTCTAGCCACAGCAAGAAGATGACCAGAGAGCGCATCAGTTCAGTCAAGCTGACCGAACTGATGCGCTTTTTGTGTTGCTTGCATGCCCATCACCCATTTGTCCTATAGACACAAATGGTAGGGGTATGCTATACTGTTGGTGTTCTGAGGTATAGGCAGGGGTGGTGCTTGATGAGCGCAGCAATGGAGGTGCAACGGTGATCCAGAGTATCCGTGTAACGGTGCAGGGCTTTGAGCTACATGCCCTGGAGTATGGCGAGGGGCCGGCGGTCGTGCTGCTGCATGGGTTTGGCAACTCATCGGAGGATTGGCGCCCAACGGTTGAGCTACTGGGCCGCAGTGGTTACCGCGCAATAGCGGTAGATGCGCTGGGGTTTGGCTTGTCGGATAAACCAGCGGATGCGCCCTATTCATTGACGTTGTATGCCAGCCTTTACCAGGGTTTGGTGGCCGCTCTCGGGCTGGAACGGGCGACCTTTATAGCGCATTCGTTTGGCGGCAAAATCGCGATGGCAACGGCGGTGCTCTATCCAGAGCGGGTCGAGCAGCTGGTGCTGGTCGATAGCGAGGGGTTTGTACCGATTCCACTGCTGATGCGCAAGGGTGGCACGATTCCCTTTCTGGGCGAAATGATGCTCTGGATGTCGGCGCGTCCACAGGTGCTGCAAGCTCAGCTGGGGGCGTTCTTTTATGAGCCAAAGACCTATGTCACTGCCGAGCTAGTGAACCGTGCTGTTGCCACTCTGCAAGACCCGGCACAACGCCAGGCATTGTTGAAGCTCAGTCGCTGTTATGATGATCATGATCTGGTACGCAGTGGTATTCGTGCGCGTCTGGGTGAGCTGCGTTGCCCAACGTTGATTCTGTGGGGCGAGGAGGATCGGGTCTTCTCGCTTGCCAGTGGGCAGGCGGCCCAGCGCGAGATTGCTGGTGCGCAGTTGGTAGCGTTCCCGCGCTGTGGGCACTTCCCGCAAGTTGAGGCATTTCGCGGCTTTCATGGCGTGGTGCTGGGGTTTTTAGCGCATGGTGGGAAAGAGAGGGAAGACCAGTGAAACACTGTTCTAGTTGTGGCAAAATAATACAACCAGAAGATACCTTTTGCTCTTACTGTGGTCAGCAGCAACCAGTTGTTGCCCACAAGACGGGCGTATCAGCGCTGGTGTTAGTGCTAGTCTTTGTCGGTGTCATGCTTGTTGGCGGTGGCGGCATCCTCTTTGCCATGGCGCTTTCATCATCGGAAACGGGTACACGTGATGCAACCGCAACCGAAGAACAGACCGCGACAACCCCACAGAATGCTGCTGTGGCTGATGCACCCACCAATGCGTCTGAGCCATCACCCGCCGATGTTCCTGAGTCACCACCTACTGATGCGCCTGAGCCATCGCCCACCGATGCGCCTGAGCCATTACCAACTGATGGGCCGGATTTGGAAGCAACGTTGGCAGCATTGGAAAAGGATGCGCTGCAAGCAACGATTACAGCGCTGGAGGCCGAAAACAGCGCAGCCGAAGCCGCCAGAGTAGCCGAGCCACCGGGTGTGAATCGCCCACCAATCCAGGGACGGAGCAGTTGGGGCGCCGTAGAGCCAATCTCGGCGATGACGTCGCAGACACCAGACCGCATTATGCTCTCGCATGAAGCAGAGTCCTGTTGTGATGGTGTCGATCCACGTGACCGTATCTATTCGATTCAACAGGCGCACATGAATCGAAACAATTGGAACGATATTTCGTTTCACTATATTATTGCACCCGATGGTACTATTTATGAGGGACGTAATCCTGGTTTTCAAGTGGAAAGCGGCTTTAGTGGGCCACCGCATTATCAAAATGTGAATGGCATGATAGCAATTGGTGTGTTGGGCAATTATGATATCCAGCAACCCACAACAGCATCGCTCCGTTCTATCGAGCAGCTGATGGCATGGTTGTGCCAGGAATACGACATCTCTCCACAAGAGATCCATCAGTGGCGTGATATGACCACGAGCAGTAGTCCGGGGGCATCGATGCCAGGAAGCACGACATTTCGGCAAAATGTCAGCAATTTGTTGCAAGGAAACTGGTAACGGTACTGTGCTTGTGTAGAGAGAATAGGTGAATGCTGATCTGCCTTGATCAATATTCACATTCCGGATATCAGGTATACAAGTATGATAGTATGACCGGGTTTCAGCAATGCGTATGGAGTCTGCGTTTTGTATTGCAGTTGCAGGACCCTGGTACCGTGATTGGTAGAATGCTATTGCCCAACGTTGATTCTGTGGGGCGAGGAGGATCGCGTGTTTGCGCTTGCCAGTGGGCAGGCAGCGCAGCGTGAGATTGCTGGTGCGCAGTTGGTAGCGTTCCCGTGCTGTGGGCACTTCCCGCAAGTTGAGGCATTTCGCAGCTTTCATGGCGTGGTGCTGGGGTTTTTAGCGCATGGTGACAAAGAAAGGGGTGACCAGTGAGACCCTGTTCTAATCCTGACTGTCGTCAAATAATTCAACTAGACGATGCGTTTTGTCCTTACTGTGGTCAGCAGCAACCAGTTGTTGCCCACAAGACAGGCGTATCAGTGCTGGTGTTGGTGCTAGTCTTTGTCGGCGTGATGCTTGTTGGTGGCGGCGGCATCCTCTTTGCTATGGCGCTTTCATCATCGGAAACGGGTACACGTGACGCAACCGCAACCGAAGAACAGACCGCGACAACCCCACAGAATGCTGCTGTGGCTGATGCACCCACCAATGCGTCTGAGCCATCACCCGCCGATGTTTCCTGAGT
>JAAURD010000312.1 GCA_012034075.1 Chloroflexaceae bacterium
AGAATACGAAACGCTGGCGCAGGTAGAATCGCGGCACTGGTGGCATGGCGGTATGCGGGCCACCGCGGCGGCGATGCTGGCCACACGCCAGCACCCCGGCCCGGCGGCGACTATGCTTGATGCCGGGTGCGGTACGGGCGGCAATCTCTGGTTTTTGCAGCGCTATCATGGTCGCGTCTTCGGTGTGGACCTGTCACCCGCAGCGCTTGAGCGGGTGCCCGCGACTCTGGCGCAGCAGGTGAGTCGCGCTTCGGTGCTGACGCTGCCCTTTGTCGATCACTGCTTTGATCTGGTCACCTCGTTTGATGTGCTCTACCATTGCGGGGTGCCCGATGAACGCGCGGCACTGCTTGAAGTACAGCGCGTGCTGCGGCCTGGCGGCTATCTCTTGCTGCGTTTGCCGGCCTACGAATGGCTGCGCAGCAAACACGACCGTGCTGTACACACCCGCCGGCGGTATACTGCGCGGCAGGTGCAGCAGCTGTTGCACGAGACGGGTTATGTGATTGAGCGCTGCTCCTACGTCAATAGCCTGCTCTTTCCGCTGGCCCTGGTGCAACGCCTGCTCGAACGGGTGCTCCCAGCCGTCGAGCAGGCAGAATCAGACCTGACCCTGCCGCCAGCCAGCGTCAACCGCATGTTGCGCCTGCCGCTGGCCCTGGAGGCCCAGTGGTTGCGTCTAGGCCAGCGCTTTCCCTATGGCCTGTCGGTGCTCTGTCTGGCGCGTACCGATGACCATTCGACAACCCGTAGGGCGGCCCATGGCTGATAGCATAGAACACATGCTCGACCGGGTGAGCGCCTCGCCGGTGCTGTGGAACGGCTTGCGGCGGCTGGCAGAGAACAACTTTGCTGGCGAGAAGGCGCTGATCGAGCAAGTATTAGCGCCCTTTGCCCAGGAGAGCACGCATCGGTTTCTCGACCTGGGCTGTGGCACGGGCGAACTGTCGCCATGCTTTCCAGCCCGCCAGTATGTTGGCGTGGATATTGCGCCGGGCTATATCCGCTTTGCCCACCAGCATTACCCCGCGCACTTTGCGGTGATGAGTGGGACGAACCTGGCATTTCCAGCCCATTGCTTCGACTCGGCGCTGATTCTGGGTGTCCTGCACCATCTCAACGATGACCTGGCTTGGACGATGATGCACGAGCTTGAGCGAGTATTGCGGCCCGATGCGCTGGTGCTGGTGATGGAAGACATCCCCCCGCCAGATAGGCGCAACCCAGCCGGCCATGTGCTGCACTGGCTCGACCGTGGCGGCTTTATCCGTAGCGATGCCGAGTATGTTGATCTCTTTGGTGCTGGCTTTACCCTGGTGCAGCGCTCCACCATGCGCAGCGGCATCTGTGATTATGGTGTGTATGTGCTACGTCGCTGCAACTGAACGGCCCATGGGCTAGCCGGGTGGCAAGCATGCGGCAAATGCCTCTGCGTGACGATGCGATTGCGCTCTGCTGGCTCAGTCTGCTCAGTCTGGCCCTCTGGGCACTGGCCTACCAGCAACCGCTCTGGCTCACCCTGAACATTGGCGGCGATAGTGTGACCCACCGCCGCGAGGACGATGCGCCCTTTCTCAGCGGCTTCCACGCTTCTGAGCCAGCCGACCGCCAGGTTGCCGAATGGTGGACGCTGCCGCCGGGCTACTCCTACCGCTGGGCCACGCCTGAAGCCACCATCCATCTGCCCGGTGTCGGCGGTGGGCGCTGGCTCATCACGCTCGATGCGAGCAGTGGCCGACCGGATGGCAGCCCATCGCGCAGCACCTGGCAGCCTGCCGAGCAGCCGCCGCTGACGCTGCTGCTGGCGGCGGAGTTTCGCACCTATACGCTGCTGCTTCCAGCCACTGCCGCCGGTGATCTGACGATTGATATGCAGACGGAAGCGTATCAATCACCAACCGACCCACGGGATCTGGGGTTTGCGCTGCGTTCATGGCAGCTGGCGCCAACCCAGGGCGATTGGTTACGCTGGCCCGCCTGGGGCCAGCTGGCGTGGCTGCTGGTGGCGCTGTTGCTGTTCTATGGCCTTGCTCGCGGGTTGGTGCTCTGGTGGCGCGGGGCCGTGCTGCTGAGCAGTGCGGCTGCGCTGTTGCTCGCCAGCTTGCTGGCCTGGACGCGGCTACCCCTCACGCTATTTACGCCAGCGCTGGTGGTCCTGCTGGCGCTCTGTGGGCTGCTGGCGCTGGGTGTGGCTGCGCTAACGTCATGTCTCCTGTCTGTGCCTCGTTTCCGCTCGCTGGTGGCGCTCCGCTGGCCCTACGGCGCTCTGTTGGCGCTGGTGCTGGTGGCCTTTGCCTTGCGACTGGGCGGCATGCTCCATCCCCACGCGATCTTTAGCGATCACCGTTTGCATGCCAACAACCTGCTGGAACTGGGCCTGGGCAGCGTCTTTTTTACGGAAGGGTTGCCCGCCGAAGCTGGCGGTGGACAGGCGCCCTATCCGCCTGGTAGCTACATTGTGCTCAACCCGCTCACCCTGCTGCTGGGCGCCGATCTCGAGAGCCGCGTGCTGGTGATGCAGGCGGGCACTGCGCTGCTCGATAGCCTGGTGCTGGTGCTGCTCTGGGCGATGCTGCGCCAGAGCGCTGCTAGCCAGCGGGTGGCGTTGCTGGGGGCTGCGCTCTATCTGCTGCCGCCGCTGCTGCTGGCCTCGTTTTCGATAGGCGAGTACGCCAACATTGGTGGGCAAGCCCTGGCACTGCCGGTGCTGGCGTTGCTGCTCTGGCGTCGGTTGTGGTGGCGCTGGCATGGGCTGTGGCTGGCGGCGCTGGGCATCGGTCTGTTGAGCCATTTGGGTGTGGCGCTGTCGCTGCTGCTGGTGCTGGCGGCATTCTGGTTGCTGGAGTTGGTACGCTTGCTGCGGCGGTACACAGCTGCGGGGCGGCAGGCCCTGGTACGCTTCAGCCTGGCCCTGGGATCGACGGTTGTGCTGGTGTTGCTGTTCTACTACACGGTGCCGCTCTTTGTGGCAACCTTCGCCGCGCGGTTGCACGCTGGCGCCGCCGCCGAGGCCACACCAACCGCGGCGGCGCACTACTCACCCCTGGGCGAGACGCTCTGGTATCTGCTGATGGCGCTGGTTGCGCCGGAGAGCCGTTTGCTACCCATTGTCGTGCTGGCAGCGTTGACGGGTCTGGCATGGCTCTGGCAGCAACGTCGCCGGGGTACACCTGCGGTCACCCCGGCGACTGGCCTGCCCTGGCTGCTCAGCGCATGGTGGCTTGGCACCGGGCTGGCCCTGGTTGCGACGTTTCTGCTGGCGCGGCAGGGGGTACGCTGGCAGCACTTTCTCTACCCGGCGCTCTGTCTCAGTGCGGCACCGGTGTTGTGGTGCCTGTCCCAACGCGGCCGCGCCGGTCGCATCGTTGTCATCTCAGGGGTGCTGCTCACCCTGCTGCAAGGGTTGCTCTTTTGGGTGCTCCAGCTGGATGACTATTTGCACTGAGCGGCGTTGTTTAATCGGCACTGGCAATATCACGCACCAGGTCGGTGATTGAGAGCACACCAATGGCTTTTTTACCGCCTTCATCAACGACGACCACACGATGAATTTTGCGGTCCATCATGATTTTGCTGGCATGCTGCAATGAGTCACTCATCTTGACCGAAATGACATCTTTAATCATAATATCGCTGGCACTGAGGCCACGCCAGTGCTTCCAGTTTTCTTCGTAGAGCCGCGCATTCACCAGGTCGGTGCGGGAGAGCAGCCCTTGCATATCACCATTTGGGTCAACCACAATCAGCGCACTGACGTCCTCTTCGGTCATGCGGCGAGCCACTTCTTGAATAGGCGTATCGTGCTGGCAAGTCAAGACCCCTTTGTGCATAATATCGCTAACCGTTCGTTCCATTGTTTCCTCCTTATCAAACACTGATGTTGTATGGCGATACCCACCTGAATGGTACCACAGACTGGCAGCCCGACAGCGGACACAGGTGGTGATCGTTTCTTGTAGATAGTTGCTAGTGTACTATGGGCGTCGTGCTACGTCAATATTTTGGTTGCTCAGGTGGAAATCGTCCTTTGTGAAACCTTTGTGTGCTTCGTGTGCTTTGTGGTGAATCGCATAGCAACATCAGGTGACCATTGGATACAGGGAGTGGCTGCAAGCCGCGCCTACTACAGAGCAGCATGTGACTATCGGTCAGCGCAGGGAGCCTGCCTGCATGCGGAATGGATGTCCGCATGCAGGCAGGCTCTCCCAACAAGCCTTACCGTCTGACTAACGGCAGATACACCTGTACCTGTTGATTGGGCATGTTTGGATCTACGTCAATCACCGGCGCATCGTCTGGTGGTGCGTCGTCATGCAGTGGCTCGTCTGCGGCAATCGACAACGTGCCCCTCCAGTTCAATCGCTTCGCCCGTTCTGGGCCACGCTTCAGCCCCACTCTGCGGCGCCCGTGAACCGCACGGTGTACGTTCCTACTGGGGGCGTCTTTCGTTGATCG
>JAAURD010000050.1 GCA_012034075.1 Chloroflexaceae bacterium
CCTGCACCTGCTGCGGGCGTGGTCGCCCCGGTGAACACAGGCACAGCCAGAGCAACAGCGCACTCAGCGCGGTGAGCAGCATATCGTTGGTGACCAGCACAGCGGTAAAGAGGAATTGTGGTTGGAATGCGACCAGGGTGACTGCCAGCAGCCGTATGGGCCGCACCGGCAAACCTGCTTGCTGTGCAAACGTCTGAGCAGCGCCGGCCAGCGCGATAAGCGTCAGCAGGGCCAGCAACGTCGAAACGCCACGAGCGAGGTGCCACGCCAGCACGGTACCGCTCCAGGGCCAGTATTCGCGGCTGGCTCGCATCGTGGCGGCTGGCTCCGTCCCATCATTCCAAACAAACTGGGGATTGCTCTGCAAATGCAACGGCGCGGCATCGTCCGGCAACCAGGCCACCGCTGGCAGCATCAGCAGATAGGCCAGCGGTGGCTGGTGCCCCTCGCCCGGCACATCGCTCAGCGCCGGGTGCGCCTGTTGCAGCGGCAACTGCCCATTGCGGGCGAGGAAGAGCACATAATCGAAGTGCCCGGATTCATCCGGTCCTTCACCCAGCGGGACACTGCTGTGGTAGAGCGCCACCAGCAGCACAAAGACCAGCAGAATCAGGCGATCAACACTCAAAACTGGTTGATAAATCGCACATCGCCCGAATAGAACCAGCGAATATCCTCAATGCCATAACGCATCATCGCAATGCGCTCTGGGCCAAAGCCACCGGCAAAACCGCTGAACTCATCCGGGTCATAGCCGCCATTGCGCAACACATTGGGATGGACCATGCCGCAACCGCCAATTTCGAGCCAGCCAGCGTATTTGCACACACGGCAACCCTTACCCTGACACAAAAAGCACGAGACATCCATTTCGGCACTCGGTTCGGTGAAGGGAAAGTAGCTCGCCCGCAAGCGCACACGCGTGCCCTTACCAAACATATGCTCAGCAAAGGTCTTTAAAGTGCCCTTGAGATCACCCATGGTGATATTGCGGCCCACCGCCAGAAACTCAAATTGATGGAACATAATTTCGCTCCGCGCCGTGACCTGCTCATTGCGGTAGCACTTGCCGGGGAGCAACACCCGCACCGGTTCCGGCGCATACCGCCGCATCGCGTGGATCTGGCCGGGTGAGGTGTGCGTGCGCAACACCAGCTTTGGCGCTTCGGGCGGCGTCTCGACATAAAACGTATCTTGCATATCACGAGCCGGGTGGTCCGGCGGAAAGTTGAGCAAGCCGAAGTTATACTCATCGGTCTCAACCTCGCGGCTCTCCCACACCTGAAAGCCCATCTCGTTAAAAATGCTGCTCACCGTGCGCAACACCTGGGTTGTAGGATGCAACCGCCCAATATCAGACACGCGACCGGGCAATGTCACATCGATGCGGTCCGTCTCCAAACTTGCCTGGAGCGTCGCATACTTTATCCGCGCCTCAGCATCCTGAAACGCCGTGTCAAGCGTCGTGCGGGCCTGATTCACCCGTTGCCCGACCACCGGGCGTTCTTCCGCCGGCAAGCCGCCTAGCCCCCGGCTCAAGCGCGTGAGCGCACCAGCCTTGCCGAGATAGGTCGTCTTCCACTGGGTCAGGTCTTCCAGGCTCTGCGCCTGGGCCAGTTCCTGTTGCGCCTGCTGTTCAATCGTCGCCAGTTCTTCAATCATACGCATAAGCCGGTCTGCTCCTTTCTCCATCGGTCTGCCTGTTATCGCTGATGGTAGCCCATAGCATACTCGGTTTTGGCATTCTGAGCAAATCCGCAAACCATAAGGGGCGCAGCATGCTGCAGCCAGGGGCGCCGCGTCATCCGTAGCAGTGCGACACCATCCATAGCCGTCTAGCATACTGCACCCAGAACCATTTTACCAGATAGTGATTTTGTTGTGTACTGACAGTGGTACAATAGAGTCAGAAGCAACGATGCGTTGATAGGTATCGAACAACGGTGCAAAGGAAAAACCAATGAAACTCTCTCCGCAAAAAGTCGAACAACTGAGTGAAGAACTGCTCGATTTGCTGTCCGAAATGGATGGAGTCATGTTTCAAGGCAATGACGTACAACTCAAACTGGCTATCAATGAAATCATCACCGATGAGCTCATGGTCGAGGACCGTCTCAACGATGAAGTCCATCAGCGCCTACGGGAACATAAAACGCAGATTATGCTGAATGACATGAACTATGATGTCCTGTTTGATAAAATCAAACGCCGCATCATCAATGAACGAAAGCTGGTTCTGTAGATGAGCCTGACCAGCCTGATCCGGGCAATGCCCAAAGTTGAGCTGCATGTGCATCTGGAGGGCGGGTTACGCCCTGCTACTGTGCTCGACCTGGCACAACAGCATCACGTAGACCTGCCCGTCGATACGGTGGAAGAACTCCATCGCTGGTGCAGCGTGAGCCATTTTGACGATTTTGTGCGGGTCTATCTGGCAATCTCCAGCTGTATTCGCACGCCCGATGACATTGAGCGCATCACCCGCGAATTGCTCGAAGACCAGGCCGCCCAGCAGATTCGCTATAGCGAGGTGACCTACACCGCACTGACGCACTACCGCTTTAAAGGTCTGGCGTTTGCCGATCAGCTGGCAGCGATAAACCGCGCACGTGCATGGGCCGAAGCAACCCTCAACACCACCATGGGCCTGATACTGGATGTGCCACGGAAACTGGCAGCCGAAGATGGCCTGATGGTCGCCGATTGGGCCATCAGTGCTATGAACGATGGTGTCATCGCCTTTGGCATCAGTGGCAGCGAGGCCAATTATCCGGCCAGTACCGCGCACGCTGCCTTCCAACGCATTCGAGCAGCCGGCTTGCCGCTGATTGCCCACGCCGGTGAGACCGCCGGTGCTGCCAGCATCCGTGAAGCGCTCAGTGCCGGTGCGCTCCGTATCGGCCATGGCATCCGCTGTCTCGAAGATGACGATCTCGTCGCCTATTTGCACCAGCAACAGGTACCGCTGGAGGTCTGCCCCAGCAGCAATGTGTATCTCGGCCTGGTTGACCGCCTGGAAGACCATCCCTTGCCTCGGCTGCAAGCGGCTGGTCTCTATGTAACAATCAATTCCGATGATCCGCTCTTCTTCCAGACCAGCCTGACGAACGAGTTGCTTGCCTGTAGCCGCGTCTTTGGCTACCATGCCGATGATATTGAAACCCTGTTGCTCAATGCGGTGCGTGCAACCCTGCTGCCACCGGCTCAGCGAGCCCAGCTGGAAAACGATATGCGCAGTGAATGGCAACAGCTGCGTCATCTGTATGATATATAATTGATATAGGGAGGTAAATCAACGATGAAATACCTGTTGCAATGCATCCTTGTAGGAGCACTGGCCCTGCTGATTGGCTGTGGCACACAGGCAACGACCGAACCAGCAGCAGCACCGCCTGAACGGAGCAGTGCCGAAGAGACCGTAGATGATATCACCATTCGTCTGACGCGTAACGACGCCCCCGCAATGAATGAGCCACAGGTCTTTCTGATTACCCTGCTCAACGCGCAGGGACAGCCGGTTGAGCAGGCCGCAGAGGTCTATCTGGACCTGACCATGCCAGCGATGCCGATGGCGACCAACCAGCCGCTCGCAGAGCAGCTGGGCAATGGGATGTACCAGGCGCAAAGCACCTACACCATGGGCGGCGAGTGGGAGATTACCGTGGTCGCCACGATTGATGGCAAAGAGTACCGGGCGGTCTTTGATAGCACCGTGCAGGGTGACGAAAGCAGCAACGAGGGGAACGAGCAAGCGCCAGAGAGCGCCCCGGACGATCATGATGGCCATGACGGAGGTCACCAGTGAGCGCTTTGGTACACCAAATATGCCGATACGGCAGCCTTTGCCTGATCCTGATGCTCCTGTTGACTGCCTGTCTCGAAATGCCGGCTGACCCGGCCGCCGATACGTATATTCCGGTGCTGGCAGTTTCCGAACTGGAGCTGGGCCAGAATCGCGTCCCGCTGGGGATTATCAAAAATGGCACGCCGATCAATGATCCCGCTGTGCAGCCGCATCTGCGGCTCTACTATCTCGATGGTGATGACAAGACCACCGTCCAGCACGAGGCCGACGCGGTCTATCGCGGCAAAGGTCTGCCCGTTGGCCTGTATGTGGCATACCCTACCTTCGACCAGGCCGGCGCATGGGCCGTCGAAGTGGCAATTCCGCAAGCCGATGGGCCACCGCAGGTCAGCCGCGTGCGGGTCGAAGTACTGGAAGAGTCGCTGGTGCCCGGTGTTGGCGATGCCGCGCCCTCCGCACAGCAACCAACCAGCAACGATGGCATTGCCCTGGAGCAACTGACCAGTGATAGCGAACCCGAACCAGCCTTTTATACGATGACGATTGATGCTGCGCTGGCCGATGAAAAGCCGCTGCTGCTGATGTTTGCCACACCTGGCTACTGCAAAACGGCGGTCTGTGGGCCAAATATGAGCATTATGAAAAAGCTCTATGCTGATCTCGCTGATCAGATGAACTTTGTGCATGTCGAGGTCTATCCCTATCCCTTTGGTGACGCCTTTCGGCGCGGCGAATTTGTGCCAACCATGCAAGAGTGGAACCTGACCACTGAGCCGTGGACATTTCTGGTGGATGCGGATGGCATCATTCAAGCCAAATATGAAGGAGGGCTGACCTTTGAAGAGCTAGAACCAGCAGTCCAGCAGCTGATAGAAAACGAGGAATAATGCACGATATTGCCCGCTATCTCTATGAAATGGGCCATCTCAAACAGGTACGTCGCGCCGGCTGGTGGATCGCCGGGGTGCATACGCCAGAGAGTGTCGCCGAGCATTCGTTTCGTACCGCCATTCTGGGCTACATTCTCGCCATGCTCGAAGGTGCCGATGCCGATACAACCATGCGCATGTGCCTCTTTCACGATACACCCGAGTCCCGTGTCACCGACCTTGACCGCGTGGCTCAACGCTATTTACAAGCGGTGAAAGCCAGCGAAGCCCAGGTCTTTGAAGAGCAGATGACCCGCCTGCCAGCGGTGATTGCCGATGCCCTACGCGCAACCATGGCCGAGGCCGCCCAGCGCGAGACGAGCCTGGAAGCGCGGGTTGCCAAAGACGCCGACCGGCTGGAGTGTCTGATCCAGGCGCGTGAATACCAGGCACGCGGCTACCGTGATGCCGAAGATTGGATCCGCAATAACTATGCCGAACTGATGACCGACTCGGCCCGCCAGCTTGCCGATGCCTGTCTGGAACTCGAACCCGGCTCATGGTGGCGTGGCTTAAAACTGATGCCCGATACAAACGTATCAGCCGACGAGCAACGTGAATCGTAGGATGCAGACGATGGGTTTACGAATCAGGTCGCAGGGCAATCATCTCAATCTCAATGCGGGCGCCTTTGGGCAGTGCTGCCACCTGCATCGCCGAGCGAGCCGGTACGGTATCGCCGAAAAACTCGGCATATACCGTATTCATGGCAGCAAAATCGTTGATATCGGCCAGAAACACCGTCGTCTTGACGACCTGTTCCAGCGAACTGCCGGCCGCCTGCAAAATAGCCTGGGCGTTGTGCAACACCTGACGCGTCTGGCTCGCAATATCGCCTGTAATCAGCGTCCCCGTCGTCGGGTCAAGCGGAATCTGGCCCGAAACAAAAATCAGGGGCCCGCTGGCAATCGCCTGCGAATAGGGGCCGATAGCGGCCGGAGCGTTGTCTGTCTGAATAACGTGTCGGTCGATCATCTCATGTCCTGGTTGATCTATTCAGGCGACGCATTGTCGCCGGCTGTGGTTCATTATAGCATGCCCTTGCCAAACTATGCCGTATCATGCTACTATGGCAAGCACCTATGAAGGTCACACGATTTCGCCGTCTTTGTCTATCTGGGCTGATTGGTCTGTTGCTCGTGATACTCACAACCTGTGCAAGTAACCGTTCGGAATCAACAACACCGACACCAGTCGAAAGCCTGGTTCAACCATTGGGGATCACCTTGATTTTCTGGCATGCATGGCCGTCGCCCGAACAACATGCCCTGGCAACGTTAGTTGATCGCTATAATCAAGATCATCCGTTGACCCAAGTTATGCTGCAGGCCATGCCGGTAGCCTCGCTGACTCGCGAGCTACGTATGGCTTCACAGGTGGGTAGTGGTCCACACCTGGTATTGTTACAGAGTCATACAATAACTGGTCTGGCACGAGATGAAGTGCTTCTAGCTCTTGATGGTGAAACATTGGCCGATGTTGTCCCAGACGATGATCTCTTATCGACCGCCATGGAAGGCGTCTGGGCCAGCGATCAAGCCGGAAATCGTCAGGTGTATGGGGTACCGTTGGCATTCGATACGCTCGGTCTGTATTATAATAAGAGAAGGGTCGAGGTACCGCCCAAAGACACCGATGCATTACTCCGTGATGCACACGCGTTGACCAACCCGGCCCAGCAGCCACCCGTGTGGGGGCTGGCCTATACCCTGTCGGTAGATAAAACGGTGGGCTATTTACCAGCGTTTGGAGGGCAGGTGCTAGATACTAATGGTCAGGTGGTCCTTGGCGCAAGTGGGCGAGCAGGGAGTGAACAGTGGCTGACATGGTTGCTGCAGCTCCGTCAGGATGAAGCGATACTGGCCATACCAGATAGTATTACGGTAGAGAGTGTGCTGCAGGCACAGGCGGCGCTGATAACCATTGACTGGTCACGGTCGTTGCCCCAGTATCGGGCACTGTGGGGAGATGACCTGGGGGTGGCGCTGTTGCCACGTGTGGCGCAAACCAACCAGGCAGCCCAGCCGTATGTGCAAAGTGATGTGCTGAGCATCAACCGTCAGAGTGTTGATGCCGAAGAACAGGCAGCAGCATTGGATTTTATGCGTTATTTGTTGAGTGTTGAATCGCAGCAATTGCTGCTTGAGGCTGGTCGTCAGCCCACGCGACTGAGCCTGAATCTTGAAGGAACGACCGTGGAAATGGAAGCAGCGCGGGTGTTTCGTGAGCAAGCGCAGCAGGGTCTGCCCATGCCACATCTCGGTACGGTTGCCGATATGGCCCGTGAAGAGATTGAGCGGATGCAGATAACCGTGTTGCGCGGGCTGGCAACACCAGCCGATGCGGTGACACAGAGTGACGCGGCATTGCACAATCGTCTGCCTGAAGCAGCGATATCGCCGCAACCCGTTGCACCGGCAAGCCCAATACCTTGACCGTACATTGTTGGCAGAAACTGGGCTTCAGGGCAACAAAAAACCGAGAAAAAGACGACATGTTCGGTAGTTGCTCTTCAGCTAAAAATGGTGTAGAATGAGCACGATATAATGGGTCATGACGTGGAAGTTTGCATGAATCAATTGCCCCTCTGGCATGCTTTACGCTTTGTTTCAAAGCTGGCCGACGGCCTTGTAAGGAGGATATGAATGGCAAGCAGGACCGAAGAAATGGTGCGGAATCTCAAAGCCTTGAGTATGAACACACCTGATATTGAAGCATCGGCGGTGGTCAGTGTCGATGGCCTGATTATGGCTTCGGCGTTGCCATCGGATGTTGAGGAGGATCGCGTGTCAGCGATGAGCGCTGCCATGCTATCACTCGGTGAACGAATAGCCAGTGAATTGAGGCGCGGTCAGCTTGACCAGGTGTTTGTGCGCGGCGAAGAAGGCTATGTTATCCTGATGGCTATTGGTGAAGAGGCAGTGTTAACCGCACTGGCTCATAGCCGGGCCAAGCTTGGTCTGGTCTTTCTGGATATGCGCCGTACCGCAAATGAACTAATTAGCCTGGTCTAGCCTGGTTGTCGTTCGTTATACCCCGCAATGATCCAGGTGTTTGATACGTTGCCTGGATCGTTCCTATGGAATGTCAGGGGTTCAAACTGACCTTTTCCTGGTGGCATGCACTATGCACCCAGGAGAGGTTGGGCTGGCACACGCAACGTCAGGTGGTATAGCTCTTTCCCAATCCCTTTTGCTCAACGAAAAGGGGCAAAAAGGCGCGTGGTCGCAGAACCTGTGTGACCACGTAGATAGACCCTGCATTGTGTTTGGCACGGTACGCTGGGCAGCAGGGAAATGAGCGCACGCGTAACAACATAGGAAGCGACCTGTTTCGCAGGAGCCATACAGACACAGGCTCTGCCGTGTGGTTGTGATAGAAAAAACCCCACTTCCGTTTGGGAGTGGGGGGTTCTGGATGTGTCAAAAAATGGTATACGGATCGTATTAGCGCCGGTTTTCTACCTCCATATGCACCTGCAGAATAGGTGTAGCTGCCTCAAACACAGCATAGGTACTTTCACCGACAAACTCAATCGCTACATCAACCCGCTCACCATTGACGACAGTCTCAACGACCCGATTGACTTCGGTGGGCAGCAACAATCGGATATGCAGCCGGTCGCCGCTGCCAGTGGCGTTCAGTTTCAAGAGTGAACGTGAGCGTTGCTCAGTGGGCAGGTGCTGCCATCGATACGCCACATAGCCATCCGAAGCGGCATAGCGGGCCACAACATAGGCACTGGTAATCTCTTCGGCGGCCGCAGGCCAGCGCGGGCTGAGCGTCACATCGCTATAACGCACACCGTTATCTTTGATTCCAGCGGCGCCCTCGATTAAGGCCCCCAGCATCGCACTGGAGCCCCAGCCATCGGTGGCAATTGTATCGGCACTGCCAATACCGGCCCCACCAGTGGGATAATACCAGAGATAGGTGGCACCACTGTGGGCGATCATCGCAGCATAACGTTTGAGAATATCGAACCCATAGGCTTCGTGACCATGGTCAAAGGCACCACGGGCCAGTTCACCGCCCACCAGCGGCATAATGCCACCATTGACATATTCGCCCGGGTTTTCGCCCAGTCGACCAGCCAGACCAAAGCTGCCGCTGGGGAATGGTGGATCGATGCTCCACCATTCGGCAAAACTGAGATTGTGCGGGCGCTTCATACGGAACTGGTATTCCAGCAGAATAGCCTGTCCCTGTTCGCGGCTGAGCACTCCTCGGTTGAGTGCCAGCGCATTGGAGAGGCTCAGCTGGCTGGCTTCATCCACCCCTGGTACATCCCAGGGAATGAGTTGGACATGATGCGTGAAAAAGCGGCCATTCCAACTCAGCTGATTCAGCCGCTGCATGATCACCGTAGCTAGATCACGATGATATTGAGCATTGTCCGGCTGTCCCAGATACGTTTCGATCCGTGCCAGCGCCTGCAACGCCTGGGCCAGACCGGTATTATCGCCATGGAAAATGCCCCAACGGGTCTGTTCATCAATCCAGTGACGTGGCGCCGGGTTGCCCGTATTGGGGTCTATCGTGGTCGGGCCATACTCAAAATCCCAGGTGTCAATCGTAAATGGGCGTTTGACCAGGCCCAGCGATGGCTCCCAACGTTGGGCATCATTCAGGGTATAATGAAGAGCACGCTGCATGGCGCCGAGGTTGGCAATGAGCCATTGATCATCGCCGGTCATCTGCCAGGCATCATACACGGCCAGCACAAACAGGTATTCAACATCGGCCTCGACCGGTGTCCGAAACGCGCGGATACCCCAATCGGGGCGGTCAATAAAGTCGGGAAAGCTGCCATCGGCGCGTTGCGCCCGACGAAAGCTATCGAGCAGGCTGGTGACATTGGCATCGAAGTAGCGAAATGCCTGCCCCTGGTAATAATGATCGCGTAACCAGAGCAAGGGACTATCGGGTGAACGGTAGCCATGGACCAGATGACCATTGAGCCAGTACGAGAGGGTCGCCTCTTGCATAAAGGCATACACCTGGGGGTAGAGCTGATCGAGCGCAGGCACACCGGTCTGGACGGTCGTTTGCGCTTCCAACACATAGAGTGGCCCGCTGGCAATAGGTACACCGCTGGCAAAAAGAACCGCCTGGTGCTGCCCCAGGGCGCCACGGGGGATAACCTCCAGGCTCTGCGGATTGGTCTGGATTGTCAGCGGCCAGGATCCGACCGGGCGTTGCTGGCTATCATAGATCACCAGTTCGGCCGGGCCGGTGTATTCCCCTACCGCCAGCTGGATAACGACCGGTTGGAGCGGATGTACGACTGGCTCGGTGCTGAAAAAAGTGGCAGTCGGTGCTGCGATTATGGAGCGTGGGGACAACCCCAGGCTCACCAGTAGGAATAACAGCATGCAGATGGAGCGCGAAGCAGTAGGTCTTGGCATCAGATGAAACCTCCTCTGAGGGTGTGATAAGAAAGACTGCATTGTTGCGAGCATAGTATAGCACAGGAACAATCAGCAGAGACTGACAGATCCATGACAATCTGCTCGCAACCAGCTGCTATGCTGCCTACGAAACTGACTGTATGCCCATGGTACGAATAGTGGATCAACAGCTTGGAGAGGAAAACACGTATGCAATTGGGAATGATGAATGACCCGCGTCGTGATGCCTGCGAGGAGGCACGCTGGGCCGGCGAACATGGCTTTACCTTTTTAGACCTGACCCTGGAAGGCCCCGGCGCAGCACCGGAGCAAATTGATATCACGGCATTGCGCCAGATTCTGCACGAATATCAGATGGCCGTGGTCGGCCATACCGCCTGGTATCTGCCGTTTAACGCACCGATTAAGTCGCTGCGTCAGGCTGCTATTGATTATGTGGTTGATTCGTTCGACCTTTTTGCTGAAATGGGCGTTCACTGGGTCAATGTGCATATTGCACAAGGGGTTTATCTCTTTAGCAACCACGATCGCATGCGCTGGAATGGCGAGAGCTTTGCCGAACTGGCCGAACGGGCCGAACCCTATGGCTTACGCATCATGGTCGAACATCCGCCCGAGGCCAGCATGAACATCAGCGACATCCGACACGTGTTAGATATGGATGAGCGTCTCGGCTTTCATCTGGATGTGGGTCATGCCAATATTGGGGGTCACCGGCTGGAAGGACTGCTCCAGGCATTTGGCAGCCGCCTGGCGCATGTCCATCTCAGTGATAATCGTGGGCGCAATGATGATCATATTCCGCTGGGTACTGGCAGTATCGACTGGCCACGAGCGATCCGCCTGATTCGCAAAACCGGCTATGATCATACCATCACGCTCGAAGTCTTCAGTGCCGACCGCGACTATCTGCTGCTCAGTGCGCAGAAAGTACGAACCTGGTGGCAACAGGCAGAAACCGAAGGGTAAACCAAACTGAATCACGCGGTAAACCACAAAAAAGGAGATAAACCAAACAATGATCAAACGTCCACGCATTCTCACCGGTGATCGACCGACCGGGAAGTTGCATCTCGGTCATTATGTTGGCACATTACAGAACCGGGTGCGTCTGCAAG
This sequence comes from Chloroflexaceae bacterium, assembly GCA_012034075.1. Taxonomy (GTDB): domain Bacteria; phylum Chloroflexota; class Chloroflexia; order Chloroflexales; family Chloroflexaceae; genus JAAURD01. The sequence continues at coordinate 11,264 of JAAURD010000050.1, forward strand.
CGCAGTATGACTGTTTTTTCCTGGTCGCCGATTTCCATATGCTCACCACCAGGCTTGACCGCGAGCTCCTCACCGAAACAAAGACCAATATTCACGATGTTGTGCTGGATAATCTCAGCGTCGGGATTGACCCGAACGCGAGCGTCTATGTGTTGCAGTCGTTCGTGCCCCAGATAGCCGAAATAGCCCTGATCTTTGCCAACCTGGTCACGGTACCTCGTCTGCAACGGGTGCCCACACTCAAAGATGTCATGCATGACCTGGAGATTGAGCAACCATCGGTCGGCTTGCTCAACTACCCCGTGCTGCAGGCCGCCGATATTCTGTGTGTCCGCGCCGACCTCGTGCCAGTGGGCAAAGACCAGGCATCCCATCTCGAAGTCACCCGCGAGATTGCCCGCCGGTTTAACAGCCTGTATGGCGAAGGGGTCTTGCCTGAGCCAGAGACCTTGATTGGCGATGTGCCCACCCTGGTGGGTCTGGATGGTCAGGCCAAAGCCAGCAAGAGCCTGGGCAATGCCATCTTTTTGAGCGATGATGCCAAAACCGTCGAACAAAAAGTCCGCGGCATGTATACCGACCCCAAACGCATTCGCGCCGATATTCCCGGACAGGTTGAAGGCAACCCGGTCTTTATCTACCACGACGCCTTTAACGATGATCTCGCCGAAGTGGCGGATCTCAAAGAGCGCTACCGCCAGGGCAACGTTGGCGATGTCGAAGTCAAACGCAAACTGGCCGCCGCCATCAACCGCTTTCTTGAGCCCATTCGTCAACGCCGCACCGAACTCGAAGCCCAACCCAACATCGTTGCCGAGGTGCTAGCCGCCGGTAGTGAACGCGCCCGGAGCGAAGCAGCCGAGACGCTCCGGCGCATGAAAGAAGCAATGGGTTTAGCCTACTATGGATAACAGGAAGACACATGTATTATCCCAGCCTGACTGACATCGCCGCTCTGCGCGAACAGGGCAACCTCTGCCCGATCTATCGCGAGATTCTGGCCGACATGGAAACACCGGTCTCGGCCTTTCGCAAGATCGCCCGCGGGCCGTATAGCTTTTTGCTCGAAAGCATCGCAGGTGGGCAACATATTGCCCGCTACTCGTTTCTTGGCACGTCACCCTATCTCACTTTGCATATGGATCATGGCACAGCGTATGCACGTCAATCGGGCTATAAGCAGGAATTGCAGTATGATGATCCGCTAACGGTATTAGGTAGTTATCTCAACGCCTATCGCCCGGTACGCTTGCCCGATTTACCACTCTTTGTGGGTGGCGCTGTGGGCTATTTGAGTTATGAGTCGGTCAACTACTTTGAAGAGCGTCTCCCCCGGTTGACCACATGTGATTACCAGATGCCCGAAGGGGTCTGGATGTTTGTCGATACATTGTTAATCTTTGACCATCTGCGCCATAAAATCAAAGTGCTATCCCATGTGCATCTGGATGAAGATGACCTGGAAGCCGAGTATGCCCGTGCCGTCGGGCGGATTGAGACGCTGGTAGCCCGTTTGCAGCAAGGTCGCCCACCAGAGACGAATCCCGATCAGCAATCATCTGCAGCACCAGCAACGCCTTCAGGCGAAGTCAGTTCCAATATCACCCGTGAGCAGTATCTGGCCAACGTGAACCGCGCACGCGAATACATTGCCGCCGGCGATATCTTCCAGATGGTGCCCTCACAGCGTTTTCGACGCCCAACCAGTGCCGAATCATTTACCATCTATCGGGCATTGCGCACGATTAACCCATCGCCCTACATGTTTTACTTGCGCATGAGTGAAGGCGATCTTATCGGTGCATCGCCGGAGACGCTGGTACGGGTGCAGGAGGGCGAAATCATGACCCACCCGATTGCCGGTACACGACCACGAGGACGTGACACCATTGAGGATGCGGCTCTGGCTGAAGAGTTGCTCGCCGATGAAAAGGAACGCGCAGAGCACCTCATGCTGGTCGATCTGGGGCGCAATGATGTGGGACGGGTCAGTGTTGCCGGCAGTGTACGGGTGCCCGTGTTTATGACCGTCGAAAAGTATAGCCACGTCATGCATATCGTCTCCCATGTCACCGGCCAGCTGCGTCCCGATCTCAGTGCGCTGGATGCGCTGCGGGCCTGTTTTCCCGCCGGTACCGTCAGCGGCGCACCCAAAATCCGCGCCATGGAGATTATTGCCGAGCTAGAACGCAGCCGCCGTGGTATCTATGCCGGCTGTGTCGGGCATGTCGGCTTTAACGGCGACCTCGATACCTGCATCAGTCTGCGCACCATGGTCTTGCACCAGGGGGTAGCCTATGTCCAAGCCGGCGGCGGCGTGGTTGCCGATAGCGACCCGGCCCTGGAGTATCAAGAGAGCTGCAACAAAGCCGCCGCGCTCCTGAAAGCGATTGAGCTGGCCGAGGCGCTGCAACAGGAGCAGGACTCATACCCGCATAAGGGATGATCCCTGGGAAGCGCTTTGAGAGCATGCGGATCCATCATTCCTCATCCCCGGCCCTTCTCCCACAAAGGGAGAGTGTAGACGATGCCATGCTGCATAGAGCGCGGTCGTACCGGCGAAGTGCGCTTCAATGCGCCCGACATGCGTGCGGTCGGGCCCGACCGCTGCGCGGCTACAAGCACGCGCCTGGCATCGTTTACTCCGTGTCACACGAAGTGCGCTTCAATGCGTTCGACGTGCGTGCGGTCGTGCTGGCATCGTCTCCTCTCATCCCCGGCCCCTAAACCCACAAGGGGAGAGAGTAGACGGTGCCATGGTGCAGGTTTGCACATTGTCGCGAAGGTATGGTACACTCGCCACGATTGGAATGACAGGACAGAACGATAGTGTAAACGAGGAAGATACCCAGTGTATCTTCAGCAGATGAAAGGGGAACTATGTTTAGCATACAAAACACCATCCGACAATCGGCGATCATCGGCAGTCTCCTGATCCTGATCACGTTGCTGCTCGCCTTGCTCTGGCAGCCGGTGCAAGCACAGCAGCATACCCAGATGCCATCCCTGGCCAGTATCACCACCGTGCGCAACGACATCGCCTGGGTCTTTCAAGGGCAGGTCCTACGGGTGTGCCAGTGCGAATGGGAGAGCGCAAGCCGTGTGCATGGCACTTGCCAGGATTTGGCCACCGTGGCCGAACAGGCCATGCAAGCCGGCCGTGTGATCGAATTTGTCTTGTACGACGGCAGTGCCTACTATCGCCTGAATGACGACGTGCTCTGGCAGCGCAGCACCGACCAGTTGCTCGATGCAGTCATGCCGCTGCGCGAAGGTTTGTTCGACATGGACAGTGCGGTGCATATGACTGAACTGGAGCCAGTGACTATCAATGGCGTCTTGACCAGCCATTATCAATACTGGTCGCTCGATCCGGTGGTCAACCAGCAGAGCGGAGGGCAGCTGGTGTACGATCTCTTTGTATCGGCCGAACAGCTGCCGATACAAGATCAACTGAATATGCGCGGCGTGATTGACGGTTTAGGTGAGGGCGAACTCTCGATTATCCGGGCCTTTTCTGATTTTAACGAACCAATTGTGGTATGGCTACCACCGGCCGATCTGATAGAGCCATTTTAAACCGAGTACCAACAAACGTGCTGGCATACAATCATTGCATGCCAGCACGCTTGCAGCACCGTTTTTAGCTGTCTCGTCTTAAGCCTCAGTGCCCGCGCTTGCTATCAGGCATCCTTTTCGTAAGTCACGATGATGATGCAGGCAGCATCATCTTCTTCATGCACATCCCATTCCCAGCTGGTTTCAATGCGCACCTTATCCAGCGTCAGGCCCGGCTTCTTGGCCAGCCAATCATTCACCAGTTTCTGGGCCTGTTCAATCGCATTCACAATATCCCCATCTTCGTCTGTGGCAATAAATTTTTCAATCTGAACCATGATCACTTTGCTCCTTTATCGTGTACCGATATATTCCACCAGATAACCAAACCGACAGATACGTCGAACCCTATTCTACACGATTTTCGCCAGAAGATTGCATCAGCTGCAACAGATCCGCTTCATCCAGAATCGCCAGCCCCAGCTGTTGGGCCGTCGTCAGTTTGCGGCCAGCCTGCGCACCGGCTACCACATAGCTGGTTTTACGCGTGACACTGGTGGTCACTTTGCCGCCATACTGCTGGATTAACTCGGCCGCTGCTTCGCGGCTCAGCGTGGGCAACGTGCCAGTCAATACAAAGGTCTGACCAGCCAGTGGCAAGGTGCTGGTTGCAGACGTCCTCGCCGCCGCAGCAGTCACTGGCGCAGTCATTGTCACACCAGCGGTGCGGAGCTTCTCGATGACCTGACGGGTATCGACCCGCTGCAAAACATCCACCACACTCTTTGCAACCACCGGCCCGATGCCGTCTATCGCTTCAATTTCATCGGGAGTTGCCTGCATCAGGCTATCGATACTGCCAAAGGTGCCAGCCAACGATTGGGCCGCCACACTGCCCACATAGCGGATGCCCAGCGCTACCAGTAAGCGGTCCAGCGAGCGCTGTTTCGACTGCTCAATCGCTGTCAGGATATTCTGGATGCGTTTTGCGCCATAGCCCTCCACGCCCTCGAAATCGGCGGCGGTCAGGCGGTAGAGGTCGGCCACATCACGGATGATACCGCGACTCACAAACAGTTCGGCCTGGCGCTCACCAATGCCCACAATATCCATCGCGCCACGGCTCACAAAATGCTCAACGCGGCGCACGAGCTGGGCCGGGCAAATGCCAAAGTTGGGGCAACGCCAGGCAGCTTCGCCTTCGATCCGTTCCAGGGTGCTGCCACAGGCCGGACAGGTAGCTGGAAACTGGTAGACCTGCTCGCTGCCATCGCGGCGACCCACCACCGGCCCAACCACCTGGGGAATGACATCACCGGCCCGTTTCACCGTCACATAATCGCCTACCCGAATATCGCGGTCGCGAATATAATCGGCATTGTGCAGACTGGCATTGCGCACTATCACCCCGCCCAGTTCGACTGGTGCCAGTTCGGCGGCAGGTGTGGCAACACCGGTACGCCCAATGTTGATACTGATGCTGGTGAGCTGCGTGATCGCTTCACGCGCCGGAAATTTATAGGCAATGGCCCAGCGCGGATCACGTGCGACGGTGCCCAGTTGGCGTTGCTGTTCAAGGTTATGCACTTTAATAACAGCGCCATCAACTTCATAGTCCAACGTGTCACGACGCGTCATCCAGCGGTCACAGTAGGCAACCACTGCATCAAACTGCTCAAAAAAGGCCGAATGTGGATTGACCGCAAAACCCAGCGCTTTGCAATACTGGAGCACATCCCACTGGCCCATGTCGGCCGGCAGAGCGACGCCTTCACTATCGGCCAGGGCATAGGCAAAAAAGCGCAGTGGGCGCTCAGCCGTCATCTGCGGATCTTTCTGGCGCAGGGAGCCAGCCGCGGCATTGCGCGGATTGGCCACAGGGCGCTCACCCGCCGCAACCAGCCGTCGATTGAGCGCATCAAAATCGTCAGTGCGCATGTAGACTTCACCGCGAACTTCAATCCGCGTGGGCAGCGGGCTGTCATCAGCGGGTGGCCGCAGGGTCAGCGGAATGCTCTTGATCGTGCGCAGATTGGCGCTGATATCTTCACCCACGGCGCCATCGCCACGGGTGGCGCCAAGCACAAAGCGGCCCGCTTCATAGATCAGCGTCACCGCCAGACCATCGATCTTCGGTTCAACCACAAACGATGGATGCTGTTCATCACCGAGCAAGCGCGTCACCCGTTCATACCAGGCAGCCAGGTCCTCATGGTTGAAGGCGTTGCCCAGCGAGAGCATTGGCTGACGGTGCGGTACTTTGCTGAAGTGGCTGGCCGGCGCTGCGCCAACCCGTTGCGTGGGCGAATCGGGCGTGACCAGTGCGGGAAAACGGGCCTCCAGTTCGCGCAGTTCAGTCATCAGCCGATCATACGCCGCATCGTCAATCAGCGGGTTATCCAGCACATAGTACTGATAGTTCTGCTCGTTAATCTGCTGGCGCAAATGGGCGATCTGACTGGCTGGATCGGCGGTCATCACTGTTCCTCGTCTGGTTCTCCGGTACAAATGGTTTTTATCGTTGTGTTTTTTGTATACTTTGTAGCATCATACCGAATTCAGGTGATCACTGGTATGCGCTTTGATAGCATGGTAGCCATCACTCCCTCATCCCCGGCCCTTCTCCCACAAGGGGAGAGTGTAGACGATGCCACGCATGGGAACACCCCTCTCCCAACTGGACCCAGGGCCGGGGGTGAGGGCCGCACCAGGGACTCCCCTCTCCCCTTGTGGGAGAGGGGCCGGGGGTGAGGGCCGCACCTGCGCGCATATGATGCACCGGCATTTGCGTATCAATTGATCAAGCCCGTGATGCCCTTCCAGAGAAACCAGATGCCAAAGATCGATGAAGCAGCAATCATCAGCACGCGGTTATGACGCTCCAACCAGGTCTGGGCCGTATCGAGCAGACTGGCTGAGCGGGTTGGCGCAATCGCCGAGATGATGATCGGGGCAAGCAGCAGCGACTGTGATGCCAGCACATAGATCACAAAGGTCAATGCACCCTCAGTCTGCGTCAACAGTGCCTGCGTGATGATACTGAGAGCTGAGAGCGTAAAGACCCACTGTTTGATTGCGACAATGGTCAGCAGGACACCTATGCCCAGCGTCTGCACGACCGATACGCCACTGAACATGGTCATCCAGCGAGGTGGCGGTGCATCGGGATCGTCTTCTTTGTTCCACTTCTTGATCGCCGTGATCATCATCAGAATGCCAACGATCAACTGGAGTGTCGCCGCAATCGGGTTCGTATCAGTATAATAGTCGTTGCTCTTATACGCCGTATCGAAGACCATGCCAAAGAGCAAACCCTGTGCCAGTTTTACCAGCGTAGAACCGCCGACAAACGCCAGGGCTTTCCATAAACCGCCCTCACTGCGCAGCAGGAGAAGCGTGATAATGATCCACACCGGCAAAAGCGCCGCACCGATGATCAGTGGAAGCAAGTCGACCAGGACCGTCGTCATGATGTCCTCTTCAGTTGCATGCCAGCCTGGAAGGATGGTCCTTCCAGACTGGCACCTGCAGCATGCTGTCGCTTTGGCCTATGATCGCTGAGCAAGGAGTGGTTCAGCACGGTGGGGTGGGGTCAGATCGGCGACATCAAAGGTTGATTGCTGCCCAAGTTGATCGATGTGACGTTCCAACCACTGATCGGCACGCTGCCAGCCGATATCACGAAGGTACGAAAGAAACGCCCATTCGGCATTCATCTTGCTTGAAACGCCGAGTTTAGACATCTCAGATTCGGCCTCAATGCGGTGCAGGCGGGTCTCTTCGAGCACCACTCGATACTGGCTACCCTCATCTACCAGACCACGCATAAGACTAATCACGCGCAGCTCTTTGACCAGGCTGGCATTAAACGTAATCTCATTGAGGCGATTTAAAATATCACGTGCATTTTTAGGGACTTCCTCACGGTAAATTGGGTTCACCTGCACGACCATCAGGTCACGCACATCGGTCTCACTTAACAGCGGGAAGAGAACCGGGTTACCCATATAGCCACCGTCCCAGTAGGCCTCATCGCCGATCTCAACGGCCTGATGCATAAATGGCAGGCAGGCCGAGGCCAGCACCGCATCCGGGGTCAAGTCCTCGTTGCGAAAGACCTTGGCGAGGCCCGTCCGCACATTAGTCGCAGCAATAAAGACTTTCGGCGTTTTAGCCGTTCGTAATTGCTCAAAATCGACCGCATTAGTTAACAAAATACGCAGCGGATCATAATTAAAGGGGTTCAGTTCGTAGGGCGAAAAGGAGCGGCTGAGCGTATCAAAAAACCAGTAGGCGGGCGACATATCCAGCGTCCAGCGGCCCATCAGCCAGTCGAGCGGTGTACGCTGAATCGGGCTAAAACGCGAGGCCAGACTGACCGAGCGCCAGAATGACGTAAGCGCCTGACGCGCCCCTTCACGCCCGCCGGCCTGCATACCTGCGGCCAGAACCACTGCATTCATCGCGCCGGCACTGGTACCACTGATACTCGCAATGTCAATGCGTTCATCGGCCAGCAAGCGATCCAGTACGCCCCAGGTAAACGAACCATGCGAACCACCACCCTGAAGTGCAAGATTAATCGGTTTCGGTTTGTCAGATGACCGTGTAACCATACCTTTATGACTCCCAATCAGTACAGATTGTTGTATGCTGAACAAAGTTCATACTAGCATAGCTTCGACTTTTTGTCTATAACCGCCTTCAACTAATGACGCTACAACAATGACGCTACAAACGCCTTGACAATCAGGCAAAAACCAGGTATAGTAGTATACGGTCAATGTATTGACCAAGTGTCGGCACCCATCTGGCACCAGTTATCATCTGGTGTATGCGACCAGAATGACTGATGCACATTGTTCGTATCTCCGGTCATGGTTTCAACGTAATTGCGCTTCCGGTTCGCTTAAGATGGGTTAGTGTGAGGTTTTATGGACGGTTCTATCCAAGTGGTTTGCAGCAATAGGCTGTCTGGGCATCTCGCACGCTGGCTAGAGATTGTGCGCTCTATGGTCACGCCGTAACCCTCACGGCGTTTGCTCCTAGATTGGCGGACCTCTGCACACGGGTGTAGGGGTTTTTCTGCTTCCTGTGCATTTTTGCTCCTGATAGCCGCTGTTATTGCAAAAACCGCATGACAAAACCACACTCAGCCATGAGTGGCGGTTTTTTTGGGTTGTGCTGGATCTATCGGTAAAACAACTATGTGTCTATTGCAAAACAATAAAAAGGAGGTTACGGTACCATTGAAGCAGCAAACTTACGCCCGTTATCTATGGAGTGAGTATCAGTGTTCTGGCGAAGGGGCCATGACTGATTTTCTGAGTCGCCACGATGGTCAGCTCTATTTTGGCGATACGGTAAACCTGAATGAACTCGTCGAACGCTATGGCACACCACTGGAAGTGGTGTACTGTCCCCAGATTACCACCCAGATCCGGCGTATGCAGGCATGGGCCAGCCAGGCACGTCAGCAGACCCACTATGATGGTCGTTTTCTCTATGCCTATGCCACCAAAGCCAATTTTGCCGCCGAAACGGTGCAGACTGCACTGGCGGCTGGCGCACACTACGAGACATCAGCCGCAACCGATGTCGAAATCGCTGGTCATCTGTGGCAACGCGGTACGCTGCCCGATGACCGCCTGATCTGCTGCAATGGCTCGAAAGAGACGGCCTATCTGGAGGCGATTCAGAAGATTCGGCTGGATGGTTGCACCAATATCGTGCCAGTCGTGGATGATCTGCATGAGCTGCAGGTGTTGTCGGCTTGCCCGGCGCCACTGCAAATGGGTGTACGCGAACGTGCGGCTGGTAACCGCGATGGGCGACATCCGGGCAACAATCGCTTTGGGCTAACGGCTTCTGAGATTGATACGATGGTAGAGCATCTAGCCGAGACTTCACATCAGCTCGTGCTCTATCATGCCATGATTGGCAGCCAGGTCGAAGATCAAGATCATTTTCTGGCCACCCTGGGTGACTCTATCCGTGCCTACTGCCAGCTGCGCCAACGGGTACCCTCATTGCGCTACTTTAATTTTGGCGGTGGCATGCCGACATCGGGCTATCGGCTCGATTTCCAGTTTGACTATGCGGGCTTCCTCACCCGGCTGATGACCGAAATCAAACGTACCTGCCAGCAATACAATGTCCCCATGCCCGATCTGATTGGCGAATTTGGTCGCTATACAGTCGCCACCCATCGCCTCTATTTGCTTGAGGTGGGCAGCACCAAAGCGGGTCAGCAGGGCGAACCGGATTGGTACCTGGTGAATGGCAGCCTGATGGTCAGTATGCCAGATATGCTCCTGGTCGATGACCAGGAGTTTGTGATCTTGCCACTCGATCATTGGGACCAACCAGTTCAACCGGTGCGCCTGGCGGGACGTCGCACCTGCGATTCGGATGATGTTTACCCGGCCCTGAATCGCCCACCGTTGCTGCTGCCCGCGGTTGGTTCCGGCATGGTCGTAGCGGTCTGTGGCATTGGCGCCTACCAGCAGATGCTGTCCGGGCGGGGTGGCGCCCACCACTGCCTGACCCCAGAGCCACGTCGGCTCATTATCAAAGAGGTGGCTGGACGCACGATTTTGCACACCACCCCACCCCAGGATCAAACGACGATTATGCAACTGCTGGGCTATCAACCCCAACCCACGGCAACACCCGTGCGTATTCGCTCGCTGCACCGCCGTCGGCGCAAAAAAGCCAGTTGATCCCTGGACTGCCTGTCTGGTGTGTGGTGCGGTTGCCCCTGGAAATGGTATGATCCGGTTGGGTAACACGTCAAATTCGACAATGGTGTCATGATGTAACCGCCACCGATCGCTGTTGTCCGCGTAGGGTCGTAGCACGCTGTGACCCTACGCGGGTTGGGTAACCCTTTACCAATAGCATCTGTCATTCTGCGGTGCAATCAGTCTTAATGGCAAGGCTGCCAGGAGAACGGCGCTTGCCAGCCAGGCTTCTCCTTTGTTCGGTGTGGTTGACGAGAAACGGCATTGACGTTATGATATAATCTAGCTTGGTAACAGCATTCTATCGGTAGGTACAGGGCAGGGCCAACCAGATACCAAGGCAGACCGATTCAGACTGGCCGCCTGAATGATGTAGGTGCTGAAACATGCTGAAGTGAGCAACGTATCGGCGATGAACGCTGGGTTACAGCGCAAACACTCACCCGTGGCCGGGCATTGCGGCCCTCAACCGATGGAACAAGGGTGTCGGACGGTAGCGTTAACCATAACAGGAGGTAAAGAATATGACCTGGACGGAACAGGCGAACAATCTGATGAATGTCTGGAGTGAGGCCCAGAAGAGCATGTGGCAGGGCTGGTATGATGCAATGCAAAATGCATCGACACCGCCCACCTTGATGAATCCCGCCGTGCTAGAGCAGTGGCGCACTATGGCCAATCAGAGCATGGGTATGTGGCAATCGAGTGCCGAACCAATTGCCAAAACCGTGTCAAACCAGTTTGTGGCAAGCCAGGCCGCCATGATGCGCTTGCTGGAGTATACCACGCGTGCATGGAATGCCATGGCGCCCAAGATGGATGCGGGCCAGGATTGGCAAACGGCGATGAATGAGTATATGGAGCAGTTTCGCAAGCAGATGCTCAGCAATCCGCAGAGTATCTTTGAAACGACGCAGGAGACCACCCAGCTCTGGCAGATGTATATGCAGCAGATGCAGCAGGTCAGTCAGCCATGGGTCGAAGTCTTGCAGCAGATGCCTGTCGCTATGAGTGGCATGATGAGTGGTAGTGGTAGCAGCAGCCTGATTGAAATGAGCAAACTCTATCAGAATGCTTATGCTCGCACATTTGGCAGTCTGACGACCAGCCCCGGGTTTGGCATTACCCGTGAACTGGAAGAGAAAGTTGACCGCGCTACGAGTGCCTGGCAGCGCATGCAGCAGGGCGCCAACAATTATCAGGTGCTGATGGCCGATGCCTGGAGTGGTGTGTTTGAGCAGGTGATGGAAACCCTGGTCAAGCGGGCCGAGCAGGGCCAGCCGATTGAAAGCCTGCGTGACCTGGCCCGCCTCTGGACGGACTCGGCCGACCGGAGTTTTGACCGTGTCTTCCGCACCGAAGAATATGCCAATGTACAGGCCGAGTTTGTGACCGCCACCATGGAATATCGTCTGGCTGAGCAGGCGGTTGTCGAATATATGATGCAGCTGACCTATATTCCCACACGAAGCGAGATGGATGAAGCGCATCGAAATATTTATGCTTTGCGCAAAGAGGTCAAGGCACTCAAAAAAGCATTGCGCCAGATGAATGGTAAGAGTGCGCCCGCCGCCAAACCCGCACCCGCACCCGCGGCTGCAGCGCCGAAGCCCGCACCGGCCAAAGAACCTGGATCGACCTCGTAAAGTACTGCTATTTTAGATGAAAGGAGACTTATCATGCAAACCATGCCTATTCAGATTACCCCGGAGCGTGCAGCACGTGAGGCGGCCGAACTGAATGAAAAGATGATTGGTGGGATTCGCACCCTGAGCGAATTGAAACATGAAGATGTTGCCGTTGGCACCGCACCTAAAGAGGCGGTCTACCATGAAGATAAATTGACCCTGTATCGCCATACACCAGTCGTGCCCGAGAGTGAATTGCACCCGGTGCCCATGCTGATTGTGTATGCACTGGTTAACCGCCCGGCGGTCGCCGACCTGCAAGAAGATCGTTCTATGATCCGTAGCCTGGTGAAACAGGGCATGGATGTCTATCTGATCGACTGGGGCTACCCCAGCCGCGCCGACCGCTGGCTGACCCTGGATGATTATATCAATGGCTATATCGACAACTGTGTTGATGTTATTCGTGAAAAACATGGCCTCGACAAGATCAATCTGCTGGGCATCTGCCAGGGCGGCACCATGAGCCTGTGTTACACCTCACTGCATCCCGAAAAGGTCAAGAACCTGACCGTGATGGTAGCACCAGTTGATTTCCATGCATCCGGCAAAGTACCGGGCCTGATTAGCCTCTGGGGCGGCAACCTCGATCCCGAATTGATGGTCGCGGCACTGGGCAATATCCCGGGTGACTTGATGAACTTTGGCTTCCTCATGCTGCAACCGTTCCAACTGATGATCCAGAAGTATGCCGATATTATCGATGTAGCTGAAGACAAAGCCAAACTACTCAACTTCTTGCGCATGGAAGAGTGGATCTTCGATAGCCCGGACCTGGCGGGTGAGGCGTATAAAGAGTTCGTCAAGAACTTCTTCCAGGAGAACAAGCTGATCAAGGGCGAGATGGAACTGGATGGTCAGCGGGTAGACCTGAAGAACATCACCATGCCGGTGCTCAATGTCTTTGCCGAAAAAGACCACCTGGTACCGCCGCCATCGTCGCAGGCGTTGCAGCAGTACGTGGGGGCCAAAGACTACACCGAAGCACCCTTCCCTGTTGGCCATATTGGTATGTATGTGAGTGGCAAGGCCCAGCGTGATCTGGGGCCGACGATTGCGAGTTGGTATAAAGCCCGCTAAACAGCATCGTATCGCCTGATGATGCAATAGCCAGAGCGGATACCGCCTTGAGGGGGGCGTTCAGCCGAACGCCCCATTTTTCTCTGTGAAGAGTCATTGCTCCTCCGTTGATCGCAACGATCACGTGGCACCGAGCATATCACGGCTAACGATGTAAAAAAGGATAGGAAGTGTTTTATGACCATGCAGAATGAATTTATGGAACAGTGGTTCAAATTGATGAACCAGGCAATGATGGGCAATAGTGATGCCCAGGAGGCGGTACGCTCAATGACCGTCGCGCCGATCGGCCCCGATCAGATGCTGCGCTGGATGACGCGTTTTATGCCCAGCGCGGGCATGCCGGTAAAGCCGGATGTGCTGGAAGACTGGCTCGAAAACTACTGGAAGATGATGGGCGTGGTGCCGCGCCATCGTTATCTCGACCTGCTGGAACGCCATGAGCAACTGCGCATCCGCCTGGAGGAATCCGAAAAGACGGTGCAGCAGCTGCGGGGTGTGCTGGGCACCACCGGCCAGCAAGAGCAAGCCCGCAAAGTCATGGACATGTGGGGAACGATGATGCAAGATGCCATTCGCGCCCAGACCGATATGATGCGGGCCTGGATGCCACATGAACAGCATCAAATCGAGTCTCAAGAATCGTCAGCAACACCGTCACCAGACGAGAAGTCAGCCACCTAAGTACTGCATTTTCGATTGCCGAAATTGGCACAGAACCTGCTGTCCTGAGGACCCTGGCGGCGCACGTTTGGCTTCGCTATGCGAGCGCGTGCGGCTGGTAGGGACGTCAGCGTGCTGCGCCCAACGATGATCCGTGAAGGCATGTCGATATGGATGAACGCAATGCGGTACGAAGCAAGCTGGTTCAAGCACGGGCTTGGGCGCGGATGCTACGCGCGGCCGCGCGGCTGCAAGCCGTGCCTACAGCACTGCCAGCGCCAGCGGCACGCAGGCACTCTGTGTCCTAAGCAAGCGGGTTTAACCGCTACGAGCTTGCGCATATGGCTGCTGATACACCCAACGATCAGGCCCGCCTGCTGGTGGCGGTGGTACCTAGCCAACGCGACT
>JAAURD010000051.1 GCA_012034075.1 Chloroflexaceae bacterium
GACCATTAAGGCCGCAGGCACCCCGGCGATAAACGAGTTGAGCAACTGTATGCAGAGCGCCCGAATCGTCTCAGCCCGTACCTGCGCCGTCATCTGCAGCGAGACATCGGTTTCGGGCAATTCCATTGGCATCACGGCATTCAGCACCGGCGCCCGATCACGGATTGCCGGATTCGGCCCCAGACGGTTCAGCACCCAGTCACGCTGCGCGTCACTCTCATGGGCGCCCTCCTGTTCGAGGATATGCAAAAAGACTTTGCGCCAGGCATAATAGGGCGTAATCTGCTCAACCGCGTCACCCGTACCTGCCAGGGTCAACACGCGCATCGCATCAGCCTGTCGGTGCAACTCATCGATCATGCGTGATTTGCCCATACCAGCTTCGGCTTCAATCACCACCAGCGCATTTTCCGATCACGCACCAGCGATTGCAGACTGACCGCAATCAACGTGAGCTCGTCCTTCCGCCCCACCAGCGCATGGTCGGTACGGCTCACCTCCTGGGTTTCGCCACAAGGACGATACACCGGTATCGGGTCGGGCTTCCCCTTCACCGTTATCGGCTCAAGTGTATCGAACCGCATGCGGCTGCGTGCAGTTTGATAGGTGGCATCATCGCAGAGAATGCTATGATCATGTTCGGCCGCTTTCATCAGCCGTGCTGCCAGGTTGACAACATCACCCAGAATGGTGTATTCACGGCGATGATCACTGCCCAACTCACCGCAAAAAGCCCAACCCGTGGTCACCCCGATATTGCTCAGGTAAGTGAGTTGTTGCAGTTCACGCTGTATCGCCATGGCGGCTTGAATGCCCCGCGTCGGATCATCTTCATGGGTGAGCGGCGGCAAACCGAGAACCGCAACGACCGTTATCCCTTTTTCATCAAAACTAATCTTATTGACGCTGGCCTCATAGTGATACAGGGCGGTCTGGATCGTACACATCATCTGCTGTGCCTGATCCAGGGGCATATCGATGTGCTGCATATCCGGCAGATTGATAAACAGCACGGTCACACGGCGCAATTCGGCCAACCAATCGCCCTGCCCAGCGCCAATACGGGTCAGGCTGGCGCCGGGGATGTATGAGTGCAACGCTGATTCGATACTGGGTGAGGGCACCAGCGGCGCTGGTAAATGCAGCGGCGCTGGGGTGATCACACTTCGGAGCATAACGGGAGATGGGTTATGATGGTGTCTTTCCTGGTTGTTCGAAAGGCCCTCACCCCCGACCCCTCTCCCCCTTTGGGAGAGGGGCAGCTGATCAATCGGCTGTCCAAGACACGAATCTTGCACCAGCTGCCATGCCTGGGGTGAAAGCACTACCTGACCCGGTTCGGCATATTGCTCAGCACGTGCCACTTGCAGTAAGGGATCACCGGTGATCAGCCATAACCAGCGGCTGTAGACTCCGCCCAGATACATGACCCGTACATCTCCCACGCCAATACCCATACGCACCGCCAGTGGCACACGGGCAATCATCCGCTGGTCATTCAGCATAATCTGCAATGCCAAGGCACACTGGGCAGCGCGTAAACTCACGGTTGCCAGGTCTTCGGTGTGGGCCGGCCAGATTGCCAGAATGGCATCGCCAGCAAAGGTCACCACATCCCCGCCGATAGCCGTAATAAACGTGATCAGCTCATCAAACAGCTGGTTGAGCACACTACTCAGCTCTTCTGCGCCTTTCGGCCCTTGCTGCGCCAACTGATCAGCCAGGGTGCTGAATCCCGAGACGTCGGCAAAGAGGACCGCCGCTGGGAACTGTTGATCACTGGCCCTAGTCAGTGATGTTGGGTATTCATGCAGCCGCTGAATAACCAGGGTTGGTACGTAGCTAGCAAGTGTTTCGAGCAATTGTAACATATTGATGCGCTTTTCGTACTGCTACACAGAAGATGACGATCTCTTGCCGTGTTGTTCATGCCTACTGGATTAAACGTGAGAAAAACAGACATTTTGGGTGATCACGTACCCAATATTTTGCTGATATAGGCATTGTATTCCTGAAACGTGCTTTTTCATCATGCCATGGTATAAGATGACATGATGCATCATGGCCAAATTTTGAGAGACGACAACATGCCCCATGGCTGTTGCAAAGCGAAACCCGGGTCACAGGGTTGATGTATGAGATACCATGTGTTCTGCTCGTCTTAACAGATGGCAAGTACTGCACTGCTATTGCAGCGTAGCCATCAGTTCACAGTGGCACCAACAACACCGCTCCGGGTCTGGGGGTGTTTTGGCACTCGTAGTGCAACTGCTTTCATCTGATGGGTTTATATGGAGGTGCGGCTGCAAGCTGCACACCAACGCTACCAGCAGGCACTACTCGTCATCAAGATGGTTCAACCACGAATACAGGCTGAAATAAGGAACTGCCAACTTCTACTGGAGAAAGCGGCGCACCAGTTGGTGGTACTGATCTGGCTGTTCAAGCATCGGTAAATGACCGCACTGATCGATCCATGCCGGCTGCCCCTGCCCAACAAGTTGCGCGACAACTTCGACACCCGAAGGTGGCATAATCATATCTTGCCGCGTACCCACAATCATCGTCGGTACCCGAATATCGGCCAGCGCAGCGTTGAGCGTTGGATCACTGGCACTGGAGGCATTGACCAGGGCAGTACGGCCATCCATCCGCAAAAAGTCTTCAAAACCCTCCTGGAGCAGACGCTCATTCGATGGCATGCGATGAAAGAAACGCCAGGCCAGCGCCTGATACATCGATGATATGCCCCCCATCCAGACCATCCAGGGTTGCCAGAGGGCCATCCAGGGTTCCCACAACGCCATCCAGGGTTGCCACATGGCCACCGAAAGGCCCATCTGGCGCAAAAATTGCTCGACGACACGCCGTTCGAGTTCATTGCGATACGTACTGAAACAGGTCAGGATCAGTGAGCGTACCCGATCAGACCAGCGCGAGGCAACATAGGCAGAAACGCCAGCGCCAAACGAGTGACCATTCAAGTCAAACTGTTTCAGGCCCAGCGCATCAGCAAAATCGACTACAATTTGTGACATATGATCCCAGTTTGGCGGGTCTTCTAGTGGTGGTGAATCGCCATAGCCTGGGAGATCCAGCGCATAAATCAGGCGCATATCGGCAAGCCGTTCAATCGTATATTGCCAGTTGCGAGAGGAGCCACCCCATCCGTGAATCAGGATAAGCGGTGGCATCGGTTCACCTTTATCGGGAATGTGATTGGATTGACGGTAGGCCAGCGTGGTGTTTGAAAGGTCAATACGGTGAATATCATTTGATGCATTGGTATGATTATTTAATCCGGCCATGAATCATTGCCTCGTGTTTATGAACATTTCATATCGTTACCTAAAACGGTTTTTCTTCAACCCGCGCATACTATCATATCATATGGGAATTGCCATCAGAACAAGTACCATCCTTGTTCTTTCCAATTCAGGTAAGTACAACATCAGTCTCGTGCTTTTCGCTCCCTCGTGCTATATAGTATCACACCTGCACACCAATCAAGACCGGTAGCCGACCCACAGGGTGACATTATGACGGCAAGATAGGAGCGGAAAACCCGATACAAAGCGCAACACACGCCAGCAAGGAACACCGGCAAGCAGCGTCATTCAGTGCAAAGAGCATGAAGCTTAACGCATTTCAAACGTGACGGCACGGGCATTGTGACTCTTAACGCCTTGCATGGTCATGACCCAGCGACCTGCCATTGCATCAGTCGGGGCAACCCAGGTAAAATCAATGCGACCATCATGATCAGCTCGCGCACCGTGATGATACGATGCTTCAATTTGCCCATCGGGTCGGGTAACCCAGTAGCTCACCCGTTCACGATCATGAAATCCGGTGGCGGCAAACGCCAGCGTCATCCCCGGATCGGCAACTTCTGGTTCCACGCCAGCATAAAAATCAGCATATTCAGTTGATGCACCCTCTACCAGAAAGGAAGTTGTGACAGTCTCACCACTTCCATCACCACGAGCAGTAAGCCACCATGTGCCACCCGGCGCGTCAGAGGGTATTTTAAAGGTAATCAACACGCTACCACGGCCATCGGTAGCATACGCGGGATCACCACCTAGCACCGCCTGGTTGGGCATAGTTGCCCAATTGGAAACACGCTCATTGTTGCGAAAACCCGAACCCAAAAATTCTATCGTCTCACCCGCACGAACACTAGGCATAATCGGCTCAAGCGTGAGTCCTTCGGCCTGTGCTGCGGGTTGTGAAGTCATCATTGTTGCTGTCAACAAAACAACAACGATCAATGCAACAATCAAGGTCAGATATTTCATTGTATCTTCTTCTTTCCTATCATTGGTGTCTGGTCGTACTGCTGTGCTGATAGAAGAGAGATGATGTCAGGGTGATTTTTCAAAAAGAGCCACAAAAATCTGTATATATCGCTGAAATATGCATTTCCAAGATAAGAAAACGGACAATATGCTTCACCACTGTTATTGGTCTAACCACGTTGATCTGGTGTGTTTAGATTTAGAGCATTTTGCAGCCTTCCAGCACCAACTGCAAGCAGTCGCTCCTCGTTATATCAAGATGATTAAACCACTATACTTGTAACAGCTCTTGCTCATGCTGATCATCCACACGCTCCCTTTTATTATAGCATTATTCTCGCAATGACGAAAGGTTGTCGGCATACGTATCTCTATATATGCATTGATTAAAGACTCTCGCCTCAGCTGGGCTGCTCCGTTGCGCCGCCACCGCCCTTGGCCACAAAACAGAGCTGGGCCTCTTCAAAATCGTTCTGGCGCCCGAGCAAAATCAACTCATCACCAGCAGACAGCCGTGTTTCACCATGCACAGCCTGCAATTCACCATCGCGTTTCAGCGTCACAATGAGCAAATCTTGCGGTAGTGGCAAATCGGCCACAACCTGCCCCACCGCCGGCGCATCCTGTGGCACGACCAGTTCATAGTACCGCAAGCGCGAATCGGTCGTCTCACCTTCAGCTGATTCGCCCTCAAGGAGATGCGTTTCAACTTGCGTTGCTTCCTCGGCACGCGTGAGAATGATCAGTTGATCACCTCCGTACAGCACCGTATCACCACGCGGAATAATCGAACGCCCCTGACGACGGATCGATGTAATAATCGTCTCATTGGGCAAGCGCAAATCACGTAGCAAGCGCCCAGCACAAAAACCATCATCCGGAATGGTCACCTCCAGCACCTGATTATTGCTATGACTGCCCAGGCGCATCTGCTGCAAGCGATGATCAATCTCCGAGCGCCGCATGGCCCCACGACGATACGCCTTGACAATATCATTCCGTCGTAACACGCCCAGCAAGCGTCGTGGTTGATCGCGATCAACCACCGGCAAACGCCCAACATCGGCCAGCGCCAGCTGACTCAATGCCGCATTCAGGCTCTGATCGGGGTAAGCAACAACCAGATCACGCGTTGCAATCTGGGCAACCGGTGTATCGAGCGGCAACTTTGCTTCGGTAGCATGCTGCAAATCCGAAAGGGTGACCACACCAAAAAGCAGACCTTCTTGATCGACCACCGGAACGCCATGGTGTCGAGTATGGTCAAACAATGCTCCCAGTTGCGCCAGATTCATCGTGTGTGGCACAATACGGAAATCAGGCGTCATAGCCTCACCCACAGTGACCAGTTCCAGAATATTCACATCGCGGCCAAAGCGCAGTTGAATGCCCTTACGCACCAGCCGTTCGGTATAGATCGATTCCGGATGCAGCCACTGGGCAAGCAAATGACTGGCAGCAACGCTCGCCATAATCGCCAGAATAATCTCATAGTCGCCCGTCACCTCAAAAAGCAAAAGCACCGATGTGATCGGTGCCCGTACCACTGCCGTCAGGGTTGCCCCCATGCCTACCAGGGCATAAGCGGCAGCTGGAGCAACATCAAAGGGTAACAGCCAATTGACCATTTGCCCAAAAAGGCTGCCCATCATACCGCCAATCACCAGGGCCGGAGCAAACGCACCGCCAACATGGCTTGACCCCAGGGTAATCGATGTAGCGATGATTTTGGCTATCAGCACGATGATGAGTGTCAATCCAATAGGTCCACTATTATGCAAAATCTGATTGGATATTTCATACCCAACACCCAGAATATCGGGTTGATAGAGTGCCAGCAGGCCAACCATCAGGCCTCCTAGCCCGGCACTCAATGGCATCGGCAAGTGTAACCGTTCAAACAGCGATTGACTCATGAAGACCGAACGAATAAAGAGCACACCAACCACCGCCGCCAGCAGACCCAGCAAGACATAGAGGGGTGTCTCCACCAGCGGGTTAACCAGTGTGTACACCGGCGATGCAAAGGTCGTTTCGGGGCTAAGCAATGCCCGGCCAATAATCGAGGCAACCACTGCCGCCAGCACAACCGGCGCAAACAGCGTGGTCGAAAAGTTGCCCGCGATCACTTCCAGGGCAAAAAACACCCCGGCTATCGGTGCATTAAACGCAGCAGCAATAGCTCCGGCCACCCCAGAGGTAAGCAATGTGGTAACACGTTCGGCCGAACGGCGCAAACGCAAGCCAACCGAGGCGCCAGCAACGGCACCCACTTGCACCGTCGGGTCTTCTGGGCCGGCTGACCCACCAGAACCAATTAACAGCCCCGCTGCGAGGATTTTGGCAAGTAATGGTATTGCATCGATGTGACCACTCCGTAGAGCAACGGATTCCATCACCGCTGCTGTGCCGTGGTTATGATCATGGCGTGAAAAGAGCCAGACCAGGCTGCCCGCCAGCAAACCACCCACCGCCGGAGCGAGCAAGGTGATAGCAATACGTTCGGTCTCGCCAAAGACCTCAGACGACCATTCAAAGATGAACCAGTGGGTCTGTTCAATGAGGAGATGAAACAGATAGACGCCAAGGCCACTGACACACCCGATCATCACCGATAGCCCAATCAATGTGATGTTCTCTGGCGGATGGAGCACCTGCAACAGCCTGGCGATCCCACCTGATCGGGTGTGTTCTTTCGGCATCGTCTCGCTCTCTCGTTGTTTTGCTGTTACCTGCCCAATACGCAAACCCTACGTTGGCATTCTACCACACAATCATACCCATCACTAATGCACGCAGAAGCGGGGCGCTGCCATACCCGAGAGCCGTTGACCACCCTATCACGGCAAGTTGATTGCACCACAGAGACACGGCGTGGCTCAGCGGCGATAGATCATCGGCGGCTATGCAATGTGGTAGGAGAGATGGGGCATCTTGGGCGCCTGTGATAACACCGCTACGCCGGTTGGCTGAAGCAGGACCAGATCTTCAATGCGCACACCGCCCCAGTCTGGCAGGTAAATCCCCGGTTCAAGGCTAAAGACCATGCCCACATGCAGCGTCTTCTTATCACGGGCACTCAATCGCGGACCCTCATGGACATTCAATCCAACGCCATGGCCCAGACTATGCCCAAAAGACTCACCAAAACCAGCCTCCTCAATGCAATCACGTGCCAGGGCATCAGCATCAGCCGTCGCTATGCCATCGTAGATGTGTGTTATGGCATGCTCCTGCGCATCAAGCACCACCTGATAGACCTGCCAGAAACGAGCGTCTGGCTCACCCAGCACCACCGTGCGGGTAAGGTCAGCGTGATAGCCCTGGTAGCTTGCTCCCATATCGATGATGATTGGTTGATGCGTCCCTAGGCATGCATCCGTCGGCCGCGCATGGGGCAGGGCGGCATTGGTTCCGGCCGCAACAATGATCGGAAACGAGATGCCATCAGCACCACGTTCACGCATTGCGCCTTCCAGCATCCAGGCCGCCTGACGTTCGGTCTGTTCGGGCCGCAGGGCGGGCAACACCGCTGCCAGTGCGGCATCGGTGATAGCAATGGCCTGACGCAGCAAGGCCAACTCAGCGTCTTCTTTCACTTCGCGCAGGGCATCAACGCCGCCATCGGTCAAGCCACAAAGCGCTGTCCCAGGAGCATCTTCGGCCTCCTGCAATACATCGCGGAGCTTTTCAAACAGGGCAACTGAGACATCATCGGCCTCAAACCCCAGGCAGTGCAGACCAAGCTCGCGGGCAATCTCGGCCACGGTGTGCGTCAGGGGCTGCTTGGCACTGATCTCACGCCGCTCAAAGGCGGGGGCTTCACGCAGCGATTGCGTGCGATAGCGAAAATCGGTGAGCAGCAGAGCCTGTTGCGGCATGATCAACAGGGCTCCGGCGGAACCGGTAAACCCACTGAAGTAACGACGGTTATCGGTGGATGTAATGAGCAGCGCATCAAGCTCGTGCTCAGAAAAGAGGGCACGTAGTCGCCCTAATCGTTCATGAATCATATCCTTACCTTCCCACATCGTGCCGGTGACCTATGGAATCAGAGAGACCGTCGAGAGGTCAAGAATGCCCATCGGCGTAAGCACCAGCCCCTCCACATACGGTTTCACCAACAGATGCTCAACATCGTGCGAAATCGGAATGATCGGCGCATCAGCCAGAATCAACTGCTCGGCCTCTTGATAGAGCTGCCAGCGTCGGGTCTCATCTGGCTCAATCGCCGCCTGGTCCAGCAGCGCATCGACCGCCGGGTTGCTATAGGATGTGTGATTCTCGTTGCTGCCGGTGCGAAAGAGCAGATCGACAAAATTCTCCGGATCGGGGTAATCGGCGACCCAGGCCAGACCAAAGAGCGGAAACGCGTTTTGATCGAGTGCCTGCAAGTAATCACCAAAACGCTGATAGTTGCGCTGTTCAATCGTAATCCCCAACTCTTCTTCGGCAACATCAGCCAGCAGGCCAGTCCAACCGTTGCCATATGCCGCAATCGGCGGTAACTGTTCGGCACTCCCATAGTGCGACTCTGCCAGCAGCTGACGGGCCTGCTCGATATCGACCACAGGTTCGGGTAAATCGGCATTGTAGCCGGGCATGCCGGGCGGTAAAATGCCACGTGCAGCGATAGCACTGTCCTGGAGCGATACTTCCGCAATCCGGTTTTGATCGACCAGCAGCTTAAAAGCACGACGGACGTTGGGGTCATCAAATGGAGGCAAGGTCACGTTCATGCCAATATAGCTGAGTGACAGCTGTGGCACGCTGATCAACTCACGGGAGAGGAGGTTGTTGGTGTCTTGCACCCGTGCCAAGGAACTGGCCGATACGCTGGTCACATCAATACGGCCATCTTCGTAGAGGAGCATGGGATTGACCGCGGCTGCGCCCATCAAAAAGGTCACGCGATCCAGACGAGCCGGCTCACGGTAGAAATTGACATTGCGACGCAACACGAGTAGCTCATTGTGCTGCCAATCCTCAATCTCAAAAGGACCGCTCCCGTTAGGTCGTTCGGTCCATGGATTACCGCCGCCCTCAACGGTCTGCTGATCGACGATAAAGGATGTTGGATGGGCTAGTTTGGCAAGAACATAGCTCTTGGGCTGGTCAATCGTCAACACAACCGTCTGTTCATCCGGCACCGCCAGCCCGCTAATCGTGTCAGCCGTGCCAGCAAGTTTTTCGGCCACACCGACAATATCGCTCAGATAGGTTGCTGCTGGTGGTGATGCGGCAATCTCCGGGTCGGTCGCACGTTCCAGGCTGTAGCGCACATCTTCGCTGGTTATGGCGCGGCCATCGGCAAAGCGGGCATCGGCACGCAGGGTAAAGGTATACACCGTGCCACTGTCAGAGATATCCCAGGTTTCCGCGAGGTCCGGCTGCACCTCAAGATTCTCATCCAGCCGTACCAGACCGCTGAAGAGCTGACGGGCAAGAAACGCACTGGTCGTATCGCCGATCAGGGCCGGGTCAAGCGAGGGCGGGTCTTGCGCTCCCAATGTGAGCATGAGGTTGCCACCGGGCGCTTGCGCAAGCTGTGCTGCTGGCGGCAGACCCGGCTCAACCGGCCGAAAGACTTCGCTTACTCGTCCAAAGGTGCAACCACCCAGCAGGAGCAACGCGAGCAGGAGGAGCACGGCATGGTTGCGCAAGTACACAACGAGATGCTGGTTCATTGGTAGCTTTGTCCTACCCGACGGACGAGATACTGCTGTTCGCCGGCCAGTTGTCCACACGCAGCGGCGATCTCATTCCCGCGCTCAATGCGAATGGTACAGGCAATGCCGTACTTGAGCAGCACCCGCTGAAAGGTCAGCACGCGCTTTTGCTCCGAACGGTCAAGGGGTGTACCAGGCACGGGGTTCCAGGGAATGAGATTGACATGACACAGGAGCGGGCGTTGGCCTTTTTCGCGCTGACGGAGCAACTCGGCCAGCATGGTGGCATCTTTCAAGCTATCATTCTGGCCCTGCATCAAGACATACTCAAACGAAACGCGGCGATTGGTGTGCTCAATATAATCCCGCGTGGCTGCCAGCAACTCGGCCAGTGGGTAGTGTTGATTGATCGGCATCAGCTCGCTGCGTAGGCGGTCATATGGCGCGTGCAACGAGATAGCCAGGTTAATCGGCAATGGTTCCTGCGCCAGCCGGCGGATACCCGGCACCAGCCCCACGGTGGAGACGGTCATCCGCCGAGCACCAAAATGGAAACCGTTTGAGTCATTCAGACGTTCCACCGCCCGCCACCAGCGATCATAATTGGCAAACGGTTCGCCCATGCCCATAAACACAATATTGCTGAGCTGGGTCCGGCGTTGGAGGTCACGGTATCATAGCGTTTGCCTATCTGAAGTTCTCGTGCGGCCCACAACACCTGTTGAATAATCTCACCGCTGCTCAAATTGCGCAAGAGGCCCATACGACCAGTGGCACAGAAGACACAGCCCATGGCACAACCAGCCTGGGTCGAAACACACACGGTGGTGCGGTCGGGGTAGATCATTAACACCGTTTCGACCAACGCGCCCGAAACGGTTTGAAAGAGGGCTTTACGGGTCAAACCATCACGCGTGGTTTGCACGCTCAACAGTTCGAGCGAAGCTACCTGCGTTTCATCGGCCAACCGATGGCGCAATGCCAGAGGCAAGTCGCTCATAGTGGTAACATCGGTGCTCAAATTGATGTAGAGTTGGTGATACAGTTGACGCGCACGAAACAGTGGTTGGTTCCATTGGCGCATCAAGGTAGCCAACTCTTGCATCGTCGCATCCAGCAACACCATTGGTGATGGTGATTCCATACGATCTATTATACCAGCATTTCGGTCACAACATCGATCAAGATCAAACCTTTTCATTGCGTTTAATCTGTTCATACAGTTCGTTCGTCTCTGGGAGCGGCTCAATACCGAGTTCATCTTGCATCGCCTGCTCACAACGCAGATAGGTACGCATCGCCTGCGAACGACTGCCGCTGCGGGCATAAGCCCGCATCAACACCTGGTAAGCCTCTTCATAACAGCGGTCACGGCGCAAAACGCGTTCGCACAGATAGACCGCCTGCTGCATATCGCCACGATCCACCAGTTGTGCCGCCAGTGCGGTCGCCGTTGCGAGGTACCGCGCAAGCAACCGTTCACGCTCTTCCAGCGTCCATGGATCATACAATGACTCGGCCAGGTAATCACCGCGATAGAGATGCACCGTTATCTGGCTATTGCGTAGAACAAACTCGGGATCATTATGCGGAAACGTGGTGGTGCGCAGCTCAAACTCATCCACGTCGATCCAGCAGCCATAGGATGGCGCAAAGCTATAGGCCAGCCCCTGACGACGAATAAAGAACGGTGCAGTACGGGGCGGGCGTAATGGCTCAAGCGCGGTATTTAACGCATTGAGCGTCACCTTAAACTGCCGTTCAGCCGCTTCCAGATCACTATCTGGCCAGAGCCATGCACATATTTGTTCACGCTGGAGCCACTGACCACGGAAGGTTAACAGCAACTGCAACAGCTGCCGGGCTTTTTCGCGCTGCCACTCGCGGGCCTGAATTTCACGGTTGCCCCGCCAGACCCGAAAGCTCCCCAGCATCTGAATGCGCAAGGTATAGCCGGGGTGATAATCTTCCACCGTATCATCGCTGGCAATCGAGGGAAAGGCCTGCCGCAAGAGTTGCTGGGTAAATGGGGTATAATCCGCGAGCGAGCGGCCCTTCAGCAACAAGGGGATAAGCATCGCAAGATCACGCGGGCCAAAGAGCGTTGGTGCCGTCATCAAGCCCTCATAGCCATTGGAACGACTGAGATCTAAGAGCCGAGCGACATGCTGAGTCATCAGTTCATCATTCCCTCGGCGTAAATACCAGATTGACAGCCAGAGATGCACTACAGCCTGACCATAGCTATCACCACCACGTACAAAGCGCTGTTGAGCCTGACCCAGCCAATCCAGCGCCCGTTCATCCTCAACCGCTACAGCTGCGCTGCCCAGTGCCAGCCAGGTCAGTGCGCCAATCCAGGCATCGCCCGATTCTTCGGCAATTTTGAGTGCATCCCGCGCAATAACTTCGGCTGCACCGAGGTCACCGCTATGTCCATTGAGCAGTGCCAACCCCATATAGGCTTCCACCTTGGTGCGCGTAACACCAATAGATTGCACCAGTTCCAGCGCATGGCGATAATGGCGGTTCGCCGCAGTAGTATCCAACGGCGTGATGACCTGATAGGCATGACCAACACGCATATGAGCAATGGCTTCGGTCAGCAAGGACTCGCTCTGGGTCGCCTCAAGTAAGCCGCGTCGTGCCATCGCCAGGGCACGCGCCTCATACCCCAACAAGGTATACAGCAGGGCCAGCAAGAGCGCCGGTTCACGGTGTGCCAATAACAACGAAGGGGGCAGAGGACTGATCGCGGTGGCTTCGAGGCCCAATTCGGCCTCTAATTCATGGCGTGCTTCGTTGAGTCGACCGCTCCGCAACATGAGCCGTGGAAGCAGCAGCAATTGAGAGGGTTCGTCGCTTGTCTGAAGCGAAGAATCAGCATCTATACCATTCTGGCCACGAATTTCACCCTTACGGGTCGATTCAGCAGATGCATCGGTATTCGCGTCATCCGGCGATACGGGTTGGGCCATCTGACGGGCACAGGTCTCCAACTTCAAGGCAATATCGGCACGCCCTCGGTTTGCCCAGTTTTCCGCTTGCAAGCGCAATAATTCTGAACGTTCACGGTAACGCTCACGTGGCAGCAGCTTCATCGCCTGTTTGAGCAAGATCACCGCCGGGGCGGGCTGCACCGTATCGACATACACCTCGGCACGACCACGCAATGCGCGTGCCTGACCCAGAACATTCCCCTGCGCCGCAAATGCCGACTCAGCCTGTTGATAAATGGTCAATGCCTGCTCAAAACGACCAAGCCGACGGTTTGCCGCTGCCTGTGCTTCAAGCAGCAACGGTCGCTGATGATAGGCTTCCGGCAGACAGACCAGCCAGTTGAGCAAGGCCGTTGCACGTCCCTGGCGCAGCCATTCGGGGGCTGCCTGTTCCAGTACATCTGCGGCCTGATCATAGGCATCTATATACAGAAGATGATGCATCACCCCTTCGTAGTCACCCTTTTGCCGATAGTAGTCGGTTGCCTGATGGTGCAACTGGCTCATATCAGACAACTGAGCATCGGCTTGATTGCTGAGAAACGCTCGGAAGATGGGCTGATAGGTCATCTGACCAGTTGGCACAGACTCAATGAACAGGTTTCGTCGCTGCACCTCAACCCACTGCGGCACGACATTGCCAAGGACGGGCAACGCCTGACACACATCGCGGTCGAGCCAGCGAAAATCGGCGGTGTGCAGCAGAAACTGCTGGATATCGGTTGGTTGATGGGTAAGGACCTGATCGGTAAGATACTCATCGAGCAACGTTTGGATGCGCTTGAGATAATCTGGCGGCGTTGGGCATGCAGTATTGCTCCAACGTCGTTGGGGCTTCGCATCTTTCACCGCAGCCTCATGCGGATCGGATGCAGCGACTCCCGTCGATTCTTCAACATACCCAGATGCACCCAACTGCTGCACCACAATCATCTGCAGCACCAGTGGCCAACCACGACACACCGCCGTCAGTTCGGCAACATCCGCTGGTACTGGCTGTTCACACAATTCAAACAGTGCCTGCGTCTCCTCAACCGTAAAACTGAGTGCCGCCTGATCAATCCAATACACCTCGCCGCGAGCACGTGCCGTTGGTAACGACACCAACCGGGGTTCATACCGCGTCGCCAACAACACGTGCAAGCGTGCCGGCTGAATCGCAATCAGGCGCTCAATCAATCCACGGAGCTGCGGCTGTTCATCGACGTAATGGTAATCATCAAGCACCAGCATGGTATCTTCGCGAATACCAGAGGCCAGTTCATTGACCAGCAGGTCCAGCGCAACCGACGCAGCCGAGATGACCTCACCCGGATTATCCACATCTGGGATACTGCCCTGCTGTTCGGCCCGTTGCACTTCGGTGTAAATCCGCTCCTCATCCACGGAGACGATACCGCGGAAGGAAGCTATCAGATGACTCATCAGCGAGAGCGTGTCATCATTGGTGCTCATTCGGCACCATGCCGCCGGCCAGGTATGCTGATGCACAATATTTGCCAGTGCGGTCGTTTTACCGCTCCCCGCCGGCGAAACCAGCACGGTCAAGGGGTAATCAACCACTGCTGACAGCAGCATATCAACGCGCGACCGGGTAAGTAAGCGCGTTTGTTGCGGTGGCGGAGTGAGACGGGTCATCAGGAGCCGCTGTTCATACGGCGTACCAGAACCATCAGTACTACTGTCATTGTCGATGAACTCGTTTGTAACTCGCTGATCTACCATATGCTATAATTGCCATTCATACGCATGTGGTGTATGGAATGAAACACATCCCCACCACACGGTCGTAGTGTCAAGAATCTCCCAAACTAGCACAGTAGTGAAAAGGAGCACAGGTAATGAGTGACATGGAAGTACCCGAACAAATCCGTAAACAGTTCCTTGATGCCCAGGACATCGCTATGAAATCGATGCGTGCCTGGAATGAACTTTTACTCACCAGCACTGACATGGCCTTCGATGTGGTGCTGAAGAATTGGAACTACAATCGAAGTTTACGAAGTTCGGCAGAGCAAGCGGTAGAAGATACGTTTGATACACAGCGCCGTTTGAGCAATGAAATGATGCAGGTTTGGCAAGGATATACCAATAACGTGCAGCAAATTGTTGGCAAAGCGATAGAAGGCAAATAAGCCACTGTGTTTTCAATGTTGCTGATGGTGGCACAACCTATAGGTTGTGTCACCATCAGACGATGATCGCCAGCAACGCACTACAGCACTGCCAGGCCATCTATATCTCTGCGAGCTTGTCACTCCGTTGTGTCCTATCGGCACCACCACGATCCGATTGCATCACTCGATCACACGTACTAGATACGCTCAAAAATTGCCGCCAGTCCCTGTCCCCCACCAATACACATGGTAACCAGCGCATAACGCCCCTGAATCCGGTGGAGTTCGTAGACCGCTTTAACGACCAGAATAGCAGCGGTTGCGCCAATCGGATGGCCTAGCGAAATACCACTCCCATTCGGGTTGGTCTTGTCAGCCGGGAAGCCCATTTCACGGCAGACGGCCAGTGCTTGCGAGGCAAACGCTTCATTGACTTCAAAAACATCAAAATCGCTGACGTTCATGCCCGTCTTTTGCAAAATTGCCTGGCTGGCTGGTACCGGACCCATCCCCATATATTGCGAGTCAAGCGCACCATAGGCATACGCAACCAGACGTGCCATTGGTTTGATGCCCTGGCGTTCAGCCGCACTGCGTTCCATCAATATCAGGGCTGCGGCCGCATCATTCACACCGGAAGCGTTGCCAGCCGTAACGGTGCCACCATCTTTTTTAAAGGCTGGTCGCAGTTTGGCCATCGAAGCAATATCAACATCGTGGCGCACCCGCTCATCAACATCGAACAGCTTGGTATCGCGTTTGACTTTAATTTCAATCGGCAGAATTTGATCCTTGAAGTAGCCATTGTGGATGGCAGCGGAAGCACGGCGATGGCTTTCGGCCGCCAGCGCATCTTGATCTTCACGGCTCACTTCCCATTTTTCCGCCACATTTTCCGCAGTGATTCCCATGTGATAGGCGTGGAAGGGGTCTTTCAATACTTCAACCATAGCATCCAGCGCCGATGTATCGTTCATCCGAGCTCCCCAGCGCAGCGACTGGAGCCAGTACGGGCTGCGGCTCATGCACTCGGCGCCACCAGCCACCACACAATCGGCCTCGTTGAGCAGAATGACCTGTGATGCCGAGATAATGGCTTGCAGACCACTTCCACAGAGGCGGTTCAGGGTAAACGCCGGGGTTTCAGCTGGAATGCCAGCCTCAATCATGGCAACCCGACCGAGGTATGGATCACGATGGTCGGTATGAATACAGTTGCCAAAAACGGAGTGTTGCACTTGCTTCGGTTCAATCCCAGCCCGGCTAATTGCCTCGCGGGTACAGGCAGCGGCCAGTTCAGTGGGGCTCTTATCCTTAAGACTGCCACCATATTCACCAATTGCGGTCCTGACTGCGCTAACTACTACCACTTCACGATCACTTGCCATAAAATAACCTCCTTAAACATTGCTTGGCTTTTGCGTAACCCATAGCAGCAACCCCGCTGGTGCTGCCCTTTCTGTGTTGAGAACGACCAGCCGGTATGGCATCGGTTGTTCTCTCTTATAATACCATAGTTTTTTCTTTCAAATTTGATAGTACGCCGTAACTCTCTTGTAACTCTGCATGGCATACCAACCACACCTATTGGGGAACCCATATTTCCAAAGGCTGTGTGCAATACGGTTTGGCAGAATGGTACCGTATGAATGCAGAAGACTGCATGCTTTTCAGAACGTGCTCAGTTCATCACACAAACAATCATGCCTGATGTCTGTATGATGAACCCATTGGCCCTGAATTACCCTTGATGCTACCCTTGATCGCCCGAACCACTGGATTGTAATGTGGTCTGAAGCGTTTCGAGCATCTGTAATACATGGGTGGTCTTCTCATCGACCATCTGCAGCCGCCCCTCAATATCACGGATATGATGTTGCTGATCTTGCCCAGCGGCATTGGCATGCTGTTCGTGTTGCTGCAACGCTGCGGTGAGTTCCTCAATCCGCCCCCAGACCGCATCGAGCCGCTGTTCGCTGGCGGCAATGCGCTCAAACTGCTGTTGCTCGTTCTGGTTCAGGCTGTCGAAACGGTGGCTCATATCGGCGACACGTTGCTGCTGTTCGTTCGCTAGATGTGTTGCGTGCTGTTCGTTGTGGCGCAATGCCCCAGCCAGTTCCTCAATCCGCCCCCAGACCGCATCGAGCCGCTGTTCGCTAGCGGCAATGCGCTCAAACTGCTGTTGCTCGTTCTGGTTCAGCCCATTGAGCCGATGATCGAGATCTGCCACACGTTGCTGCTGTTCGTTCGCTAAATGCGCCGCATACTGCTCATGCTGCTGCAACGCGGTTGACAATGCATCAACCCGCGCGGGTAAACCACCCAGACGGGTTTCCAGATCAGCAATACGAGCTGCTTGCTCATTCATCGCTGCTGCGGTTCGTGCCGTTTGATTGGAGAGGGCCGCTGCCGCCTGGCTTGATTGTTTATCGAGCAAGTCGGCCTGTTCGCTCACACGGGTAGCAAGTGCCCGTAAACGTGTATCAGCATCATTGCCGCGGTTTACCTGCTCCTGAGTCAGGGTTTCGGCCTGCTGGATCCGTTCGGTTTGCGCATTGAGATGCTCACCCAGATCTTGTATTTGCGAGGTTACCGCTATGAGGCGCTGCTCGAATTGTTCGGTTTGTGCTGTGAGATGCGCAATATCGCTTGTAGAGAGAAGACCGGATTGGCCCAGATGCTCTTGCAGCGCACGACCAATCGGCGGGGAGGTTGCCAGGTAGGTATCAAGGTAGCTGTTCAGGGCCTGTGTGAAAGCTTCTGTATTCATCAAGACAGCCATGCCCATTGCCCATATCTCAAGGCTGGTCTCGCGATACGAGTTCCAGACATCAATGGGACTGATGACCGGTGATTGGGCTTGATCCAAGGGAATACCTCCTTACAAACCATCTTCATAGCAATCATGACAAAAACAAACCCATACTCCAATGAGTTGGCTCAAACGTTTTTGTTATGCTACTCAGCCTGGTTACAAATTAGTTACAATTACCTTTTTACTACAGCACTATTGCTGATTTTATGGCAGTTTATAACTGCATATAGAACACATTATGATGACGAATAGACAACTTCTGGAAGTAAGTGATAGTAGTGGATAGCTGTTTCTATCCCCCAGTAAAACTGGTTGAGCGCGAAACTTTCGTCTGGAGAATGAATACCATCTTCGGGGAGACCAAACCCCATAAGGATCACCGGTGCCTGTAAGATATCGATCATGTAGGCGACCAATGGCAGGGTGCCCCCTTCGCGTCTGGTAACGGAACGTTTGCCAAAGCCACGTTCAAACGCCAGGGCTGCTGCTTCAAAGACGGGAGCCGAGGTATCCATAGCCACTCCATTGGCAACGGTTAATGCTTCGAGCTTGAGGGTCACCGTTCGCGGCGCCAGGCGTTGCATATGTTCGCTAAAGAGCTGGGCTATCTCCTGCGCATCCTGTTCAGGAGTCAGGCGCATACTCACCTTGGCGCTGGCCCAGGCAGGCAGCACGGTTTTCACCCCATCGCCGGCATAGCCCCCACGAAAGCCATGAATATCGAGCGTCGGGCGTGCTCCGAGGCGCTCAGCAGCGGTATAGCCCATTTCACCCCACAGCGCCGGTGCGCCGGTATAGTGCAAAATCTGCTCATCCGTCACCCCAGTTGCATTCAGCGCAATGCGTTCGGCTGGTGTCAGTTCACGTACACGGTCGTAAAACCCAGGAATAGTAATGTGCCCGCGATCATCGTGCAGCGAAGCCAGCATCTGCACCAGCACCGTGAAGGGGTTATGGATAACGCCACCAAATCCACCGGAGTGAAGATCGCGCGATGGCCCCTGCACATACACCTCGGCTGCCACCAGACCCCGTACAGCATTGATAATGACGGGTTGCTCCGGGCTGGGCATGGGGGTATCCGACACAATGACCAGATCGGCCTGAAGTTGCGCTTGATGCTGGCGCACAAACGATTCAAGGTGGGGACTCCCGATTTCTTCCTCGCCTTCGAGCAGGCATTTGACATTGATTGGGAGTTGCCCATTGCTCGCCAGATATGCTGCTATCGCGCTGAGATGAACCATAAACTGGCCCTTATTATCATTGGCGCCACGTGCATAGATTCGCCCATCGCGCACGGTGGGTTCAAATGGCGGGGTCGTCCACGCATCGAGTGGATCAGCTGGCTGAACGTCGTAGTGACCGTAGATCAGAGCGGTTGGTCGATCATCACCGGCGTGCAGCCAGTCGGCATACACCACCGGCGAGCCACCGGTCTCCATCAATTGCCCATGCTCAAGGCCAATATCGCTACACCATTGCGTTAGCCACTGAGCCGTTGTCCGTACATCATCGGAATGATCGGGTTGCGCCGCGATGCTGGGAAAACGGAGGAGGTGCTGCAAGTGTTCGAGTGCCTGATCGCGATGATTACGGGCATATGTTATTGTTTGTTCAGACATATGGTATATTCCTGACGTGTGCTGCGCATCTTTTTTTGCTACCATTATCGTAGCCAGTATGGCCTGGATTGTCAAGCCAGATTCGCACAGGCCCATGCTGAGTCACAACCGATGAACAGATTTACGCCGATCATAGCAGGCAAATGTGTAATTTATTACCGATGAAATGCTATTGCATGCCCACGCAACGTTCATACCAATTGTTCGGTAGAGTTGCCAATGTACCATGGACATGCTATACTAGTAACAGCGTAGGAGCAGAAACGACAGAAACATGAGAGTAATCATCGTGTTCCTGTACTCCATACGATCCGTTGAAAGTGGGTAGCTCCCACTTTTCTTATTCTAGGGCAAGTGCAGACTATGAAGAGCGATTTTTACGCAGCCATTTCGCAAATAGCGTCTGAACGTGGCATACCACGCGACGCGATCATTGGTGTGATGGAACGGGCGTTAATCACCGCCTACAAACGGACATTGGGAAGCAATCCACCTCCCATGGAGGTAACCGTTAAGCTTGACCCGCAAACCGGTTTGGCTCACGTCTATGCCGAGATGCAGGTAGTAGATGAGGTTATGGAAGAACATCTCGAAATCGATCTCGAGTCTGCCCGGCAATTCCAGTCCGATGTGGAAATCGGTGATACGATCCTGGTTGAGGTGAAGGACACACCACGTGATTTCGGCCGTATTGCTGCACAGACTGCGAAACAGGTTGTGCTGCAAGGTATCAAAGAGGTTGAGCGGGAATACATCTATGGTGAGTTTATCGACCGTGAGGGCCAGTTGATGACCGCAACGGTTCAGCGCACCACCCGTGGCAACGTCATTTTGGAAATTGGCAAGGCCGAAGCGGTGTTGCCACTGAAAGAACAGGTCGAAAGCGACCGCTATTTTCATAACCAGCGTCTCAAAGTTTACCTGCTTGAGGTACGACGAGATGAGACAAGTGGTCGTGGCTCGCGCCTAGTTGTTTCACGTGTGCACAAAAACCTTATCTTGCGCCTTTTTGAAGTGGAAGTACCCGAGATCCATAATGGTGCCGTTGAGATTAAATCGGTTGCCCGTGAACCAGGATTGCGCACCAAAGTCGCAGTCGCGGCCCGTCAGGAGGGAATCGATCCCGTCGGGTCGTGTGTGGGGATGCGTGGGTTTCGTATTCAGAATATTGTGAATGAGCTAAATGGGGAGAAGATCGACGTCGTGCAGTGGGACCCGGATGCCAAGGAGTTTATCGCGAACGCACTCTCACCGGCTCAAGTCGTTGAAGTACATCTGGATGACAGTGAACGGGCGGCAATGGTAGTTGTTCCTGACAAACAGCTCTCACTTGCTATTGGCCGTGAAGGTCAGAATGTGCGATTAGCAGCCAAACTCACTGGTTGGCGCATCGACATTAAGAGTGCCACGACACTCCTCGAAGAAGAGCGTGAAGCAGCGCAAGCACGCGAGGCAGCTGAAGCCGAGGCCATGGCGACCGAAGCAGCCCTGGCAAGTGCCAAGGTGGAAACACGCAAGGTACGGCCGGATGGCACGGTTGTCTATCAGAATCTCCACTATGGGCCGCTGGGAGATGATCTCATTGGTGAAAGTGTTCAGCTTCGCGCAACAGCGGCAAAGCTCTATATCTATTTCCACGACCGCCTGGTAGCATCGTATATTTTGGTGGATCCTGAAGAATTAGATGATTCATCGACATTCGCTGATCATCCTATGACGATGGCTGATGCGGAATTGAATGGAATAGAGGAACAAACAAGCGAAACAGAAGTAGAAAGCGAAGCAGAAGAAGAAGTAGAAACAGACGAAGCGTGACCAGGTAACCTGGTGTGAACCGACCATCGACGGTACAGAACGATGACACGCATCGACGCAACCAGCCTCAGCGTATGTGTATTGGTTGTCGTTGCGTTTTTGCCAAACAGCACCTGGTGCGTCTCGTGCGGACACGAGATAGTCGGGTCATCCTTGATCCAGGCCGGAAACATCCTGGTCGTGGTGCCTATCTGTGTCAAAATCCCGCATGTTGGGAGCGAGCGCTGAAACGCCAGAGCGTGGTGCGAGCCTTACGTATTGGCACGTTGCACCCCGATGATCGTCTGGCGCTTGAGCAGGTTGCGCAGCGTTTGAAACAGACAGTGCAATAGTAGCGTGCTGGTGCAAAAAGATTGATGAAAAGTGACCGATTGAAAGCGCTAGCACGGTGAGGAGGGAACCAATGCCAAACGATGACCGGCCCGGAGTAAAAACAAAAAGCAGTGGCACTCGCGGCAATACCAGTAACACCCGTGCTCGCAGCACGAGTGGGGGGAGCGGTGCTGGCGCCAATAGCGGCACACGGGGCAACAGCAGCGGTGCTGGCGCCAATAGCGGCACACGGGGCAACAGCAACAATAACAGTGGCAATGGCGGTAGCAGTGGCAGTACCCCAAACAGCCGCAGGCCAGCAGTACGTCCCCGGAACACCCGTCGTCCAGGCAGCGAACGACAGAACGATCAGCCGCAAGGGAACACCCAGGCAAACCAGAACCAGGGCAACCGCGGATCAGGAGGATCAGGTCGTTCTCCTGCTCCACGCGGAACATCAAGCCATGGTGGGAACGTCTCCAACCGCACTACCACAAACACCGCGGGCGGGCGTCAGCGCAATATGGTCAACCGTCCTGGCACCAACCGGCGGAGTAGCCAGGGTACTGTGAGTACACGGACTAACCCGGCTCGCGTGAATGCACGCCAACGAGGACCGATTGAACTCAATGGCGTGATGACCGTGCGTGAGTTTTCTGAAGCCACCGGCATTGGCGCTTCCGAGATCCTCAAAACGTTAATGTCGGGCGGGGTGATTGCCAATATCAACCAGCAGATCGATTATGAAACAGCAGCCGTTATCGCGGCTGATTTCAATCTGGAGACCGTTGAAAAAGTCCCTGAAAAAGTGGCGCATGTGGTCGAAAATATTGAGGATGTCATCAATGCCGAAACCGCCGAAACATTGCTGCATCGACCACCTGTTGTGACGATTATGGGTCACGTGGACCATGGCAAAACCAAACTGCTCGATGCGATTCGTTCCTCGCATGTGGCTGAAGCCGAAGCCGGCGGCATTACCCAGCATATTGGAGCCTATCAGATTGATGTGCATGGGCGCCGCATTACCTTTCTGGATACGCCCGGCCACGAGGCGTTTACCGCTATGCGAGCACGCGGGGCCCAGGTGACCGATATTGTGGTGCTGGTGGTTGCTGCCGACGATGGCGTGATGCCGCAGACGCTTGAAGCTATCTCACACGTGAAAGCATCGGGCAACCCGATGATCGTCGCAATCAATAAAATTGATATTCCCGGCGCCAACCCCGATCGGGTTAAGCAACAGCTCGCCGCCAATGAAGTCATTGTTGAGGAATATGGCGGCAACGTTCCCTCAGTTGAGGTCTCGGCTCGCCAGAAGATCAACATTGATTCGTTGTTAGAGATGATTCTGCTGGTGTCTGATCTGGAAGACCTGAAGGCCAACCCCAATGCAACCGCCGTTGGCACCATTGTGGAAGCCGAAATGGACAAGAATCGCGGTTCCGTTGCGACAGTGCTGATCCAGAATGGCACCCTGCGCACGGAAGACAATGTGCTGGTGGGCAGTGTTGCGGGCAAAATCAAGATGATGTTTGGCGATAACGGTCGCCGCTTGCGCTATGCCGAGCCATCAACACCGGTTGAGATATTGGGCCTAGATGATGTGCCCCAGGCCGGCGATATTTTGCAGGTAATGGAAGATATTCAGGTGGCCCGCAGCATCGCATCGCAACGCCAACGCCAGCAGCGTATGGATGCGATTGGCACAACGCAGGGCATGAACCTGGATGATCTGTTTAGCAAGATTCAGCAGGGCCAGGTGAAGGACCTGAACCTCATTCTGAAGGCCGATGTCCAGGGTTCGATTGGTGCGATTGAGCATCAGATGAACCGCTTGAATGAGAACCAGAGCGAAGTCCAGATTAAAGTTATCCACAAGGGCACGGGCAGCATCACCGAGAGCGATGTGAACCTGGCGGTGGTCAGTCGGGCGATTGTGGTTGGCTTTAACACGCGGCCCGATCCAGCCGCACGGCGGGCAGCCGAACATCGTGGTGTGGATGTGCGGTTTTACAATATCATCTACCAGCTGACCGATGATATTAAAAGGCCATGACCGGTCTGCTTGACCCCGAATACCGCGAAGTGACGGAGGGCTTTGCTGAAGTGCGCGATACCTTTCGGCTGCCGAGCCGCGAGGTCGTGGCTGGCCTGAATGTGATTGATGGCCGCATTACGCGTAACCTGAACGTGCGCGTATTACGCAGCGGTGTGGTGATGCACGATGGTAGCATTGGTAGCCTCAAACGCTTTAAAGATGATGTGCGTGAAGTCACCGCAGGCTATGAATGCGGCTTGATTGTCGATAACTTTAACGATGTTCAGGTTGGCGACACAATGGAGTTTTATCGAAGGGAGCGGGTAGAACGGACTGCCTGATACACCGTTATGTCACGACGCACGCAACAGGTTGCCGACGCTATTCAGCGGGTGCTCGGCGATGTCATTCAACACGAAGTGAAGGACCCCCGCATGGTTGCGCTGGTGACCGTGATGGGGGTTGAGATGAGCGCTGATTTGCAACGTGCTCGCGTGCGTCTATCGCTGATGGGCGATGACGAGGAACGCAGCGCGACGATGGAAATATTGCAGCGAGCACGCGGCTTTTTGCGCCGGCGTGTCGCTGAGGAGTTGCGGCACCTGCGTTCGGTGCCGCAACTGGTACTGGAGTGGGATACCTCTATCGACTACAGCCTGCATATTGATGAACTGCTACGCTCGATTGAACCACCATCAGATACTCCCAGTCGTGATGATAGTTGATACCCAATTCGGTTCATCGATACGCAATATCCTGATTCCGTATCAGACGGAGGTGCGGCTTGCAGCCGCACGCATGGTTCACGAGCACGCGATGCTCTCCGCATACCGTAGGTGCGGCTTGCAGCCGCACGGCAGTCGGACGACCGCACGCACGCATCAGACGGAGGCGCGGCTTGCAGCCGCACGCAAAGCGGCAACTAGGCGCTTTGCAACGCGGAGCGCATACCAGTAATCACCTGAATTTGGGATGATATGTTCCCCGTATCCCGGCCTTTCTCTGCATGTTCAAGTGAAACGCGCTGCCAGGGGCAGTTGCCCCTGGCATATATCTCCCTTTCAAGCAAGCATGGTGTGCCGCGCCTCTCTACGACGGGCAATCCACACGGTGGTTGACGCCTGTAGCTGGCTTTGGTATAATACCCGTGGGCCGGTAGCTCAGCGGTAGAGCACCTGACTTTTAATCAGAGGGTCGAGGGTTCGATCCCCTCCCGGCTCACCACAGCAAAATGGGCTGCATCGGGCTTTGTGTCAGGGCAACATACAGCCCAATGCAACGATTTGATTCCAGAGCAAACGCCCCGTCCGTATGTAGCATGCCTGTATGAGGACTTCGATACCTGTTCCCCATCCCCACACACCGGCTCTTGAAAAGCGCTTCTGAGATTGACCACAAAGCATATATGGATGGAGGAACAGCTTGTAGCCACGCGGACTCTCCAACCATCCGCTTTGCAGTTGGTGCTGGTAGGCTTCAATCATGCCCTCCATCTGAACGCATCAGATCAACGTGGTTCAACCACTAGCGAGCAATCAGCGGCAGAAAGACCACTTCAACCCGCGTTTCAGTCTCCGGGTCAGGGGTGTTGGTCGCCGTCGGACCGCTCACAGCGGTGTGCGTTGCCGTCGACCGCTCACCGTCGTATTGGTCGCCGTCGGGCCGCTCACCGTGGTGTGTGTTAC
>JAAURD010000313.1 GCA_012034075.1 Chloroflexaceae bacterium
GCCAGCCGCGCCGAGCAACGGGCACACCAACGGTGTTGTCTGATGCAGCAGGCGATGTGAGCAGCACAGGAGGCTGTGGTGGAACTCACGACTATGTGGACCGAAGAAGGAAAGAAAGCAGGCCGCGTGGAGGGCCGCGTGGAAACAACGTTGCACCTGACCCAGCGGTTGCTGCAAAACCGCCTGGGGACGCTCCCCGCTGACCTGGAAGCACAGCTGGCACAGTGTTCCTTCAACCAACTTACAATGCTAGCTGAAGCGTTGCTGCATTTTACGAGCCAAGCCGACCTGCGGGCGTGGCTGCTTGCTAACCCGCCAGCCGCGCCGAGCAACGGGCACACCAACGGTGTTGTCTGATGCAGCAGGCGATGTGAGCAGCACAGGAGGCTGTGGTGGAACTCACGACTATGTGGACCGAAGAAGGAAAGAAAGCAGGCCGCGCGGAGGTCCGTGTGGAGGGCCGCGTGGAAACAACGTTGCAC
This sequence comes from Chloroflexaceae bacterium, assembly GCA_012034075.1. GTDB lineage: Bacteria > Chloroflexota > Chloroflexia > Chloroflexales > Chloroflexaceae > JAAURD01. Next base: position 483 of record JAAURD010000313.1, read on the forward strand.
CTGACCCAGCGGTTGCTGCAAAACCGCCTGGGGACGCTCCCCGCTGACCTGGAAGCACAACTGGCGCAGCGTTCGGCTGAACAATTGGAGCAGCTGTTTGATGCGGTGTTCATGCTAACCAGCGTGACCGACCTGCGGGCGTGGCTGCTTGCCAACCCGCCAGCCGCGCCGAGCAACGGGCACACCAACGGTGTTGCTTAACCCATTGAGCCGCGCCATTTCTGCTGGCGCGGCATCCTGCTGTCTAAGCATCTTGTTGTGCCGGTGGCGGGTAAGTGTAAAGCCAGCGGTCAAATGCAGACTGATCCATCTGCGCCTGTGCCAAAATACCACGTAAGACGGTGTTCATCTCCTGACCATACGATCGCTGGCCTTGCAATGCACTGCGGACCTGGATCATCTGGGTGCGCTGCACGCGGCGTTGTTCATACGCGCTCAAGGCATCGGCAATGGTGGGTGCGTGAACGATGCACTCTGCCAGTTCATAGGCATCTTCAAAGGCAGTATTAGCGCCCTGGCCCAGTGTTGGCACCATCGGATGGGCAGCGTCACCCAGAAGCGTGGCGTGTGTGGTGCTCCAGGTAGGGCCGGGTGGACGGTCGCAGATCGGGCGCTCGATAATCACCTGCGGTTCGGTCGCCGCAATGATTGCCGGGACCGCTTCGGCCCAACCGGTGTAGGCTGCCAGTACCCGTTCCTTGATGGTACGGGCATTGAGATCATCATTCAGGGCGGTATCAGCCCGTGCCGTCGCACTCCAGAAGATGTCACCCTCACCGATACGCACAATGAGTATATTGCGGTCAGGTGCAACCAGAAACACGGCCTCGTCAGCAGGCAGCATGGGGTGCTGGTAGGAGAGTATAGCCCGCCACGAGATCCGCCCGGTGTGATGGGGTGGGCCATCCCCAAGGATACATTGCCGCACGGTCGAGTTGATACCATCGGCGCCAATGACCAGATTCGCCTCAATCGTATGACCAGCCTCAACATGCACGGTAACCCCTTGATCGTGATGGGTCAATCCGGTGCAACGATGGTTGAGATGTACCTGCTCCGCCGGCAAGAAAGATGCAAGGGTGGTTTGCAGCGTTGACCAGCGCAGCAGGAGCATGGGTTGGCCATAGGTCTCCTGATAGGTGATGGGCGTGCGGGCGATGTGCTCACCGCTGCTGCGCCAGAGATTGACCGCTTGAAGGCTATTCCCGTGTGTGGTGAGCATGGTGACGATTGCGGGATCAATGGCGGCTAACGCGTGCAGGCCATTGGGCATAAGCGAAAGACCAGCGCCGATGGGGCGGAGAGCATGGGCTTGCTCGTACACTTGTACCGGGATAGCACGGCGGTGCAGGGCAATGGCTAGTGCTAACCCACCCGGACCGGCACCGATAACAGCTACATGTGGTTGCATTGAACAATCTCCTCTGTTATACTTTGGGGTAATTGCCAATCATTCGTGGTAACCATTTAGTGTTTTGTTGTTGCTCTGGGTATTATAGCATAGCCTGTGCAACCAGGATTGTCGGTTTCAGGTGGTAAAGCAAACCAGAACGTGTCGGGTGCAACCCTGCGGTCTGATGCGACGTCATATGCCACAGAGCCGAAAGAGGTTGGTTAATCGCTGTTTTGTTCGTTAGGGATCAGCAACGCGCCCGTCAGTGATGTTGCTGTACGTGATAATCCGGGTCTATCTGCAAGAGATACGGAGTTTATGTTATGTCAAATATCATGTTTGCGCTGCAATCTGTCGCTGGCTCAGCCCATTTTTTTGGCATCCGGCCCTTTACGGCAGCCTTTCTCATTGCGCTGCAGCAGTTTCTGCAGGCTTACACGCAGCAGACCGAAGCGCCTTTTATTGGACAGCTGTGGGTGGTCATTCCGCTAGCGCTGATTGCCACTACTGAGTGGGGTCTTGATCTGCATATGGATACGCGTGATATCCAGCGACAGTACAGCCGGTATGTGGCACCACTGCTGGCGTTTGGCGTCACGATGGGCTATATCGATGCCGAATCGAATGCGACGCTGCAAATGCTGGCCTCAACCGTGCCGGTGCTGGCGCAGAGTACCGATGCGGATGGCATTGGTCTGGCGTTGCAGGTTGGCGCGTCGGTGACAGCGGCAGGGGTTGCCTGGTTTGTTGGTGGTGTGCGCAATAGTTTGCTGACAACCATTGCGGATATGGATCAGGACGATACGCTGGGTATTCAGAGCCTGATTAGCTGGACCGAAAACATCTTTGTTGTGGTCGGCCTGATTGTGTTCTTTGTGTTGCCATTTGTGTCAATTCTGCTCTTTCTGCTCACATGGTTGGCGTTCTTCCTGATGCAGCGCTATGTTGAGCACCGTGAGAAGCAATCGATGGTGCCGTGCAGCAACTGCCAGACGTCGATGTTCCCCAGTGCGACAATCTGTGCGGCATGTGGTCAGCCAAATGCGGCGCCGCGCCAGGTGGGGATGTTTGGTCAGCCACGCAAGGCAGTAGCGACCGATCGGGAGACCCAGCGCTTTCAGTTGATTGCACGCAAACGCTGCCCGGTGTGTGCAACACGCCTGAAAGAGAAGGGTATTCAGCAGCGCTGCCCTACCTGCGGCACGATGACCTTTGCTCATGGTGAGCAACTGGGGCAGTATCTGGCACGACTGCGGCGGCGCCTGCCCAAGACGCTGCTGATTAGCTTTGGCTTTAGCTGTATCCCGTTGCTGGGTCTGGTGCCGGGCATTTTTTACTATCGCATCAGCCTGACATCGAGTTTGAGCGCGTATATGCCAGCGGAGTGTGGGCTGCCTCGGTCGCTGGGGCGTGCGCCTGTGGAATATGTTGTTGATTGCGTTCCAGTGGGTGCCGCTTATTGGTGCGGCGATGTTGCCGCTGATGTGCTTGAGCAACTTTCTGATCTACCAATCGCTGATTCAGCGCGAGGCACGGCATTTGCCTGGTACGCTGCCAGCGATGGCAAATCCAACCGGTGTTGTCACACCAGATGATGACGGGCCATCGACGCAGGCTGACCCTGGCGACTCGCGTGTGCGGGGGTAGTTTACCCTTCATCTTAACGCCAGTGACCATGGAAAAGATTTATGTAGGTTATAAGGACTCAATGTCATCCAGAAAGAAAATCAGTGGTCGTGGAGCGGCGGCGGACCAGTCGATTAGCGCCCCCGCAATCTGGGTCCCATCGACGCCCCTTTCGCAGGGGGCGAGGCGAAGTTCGGGCGGCAGATCAATTTCAAAGGACTTATTCCAACTTTCGAGCATTGCCCATTCGGCTTTGCCGATTTGCTTGGGAAAAGCAGCGCCCGCTTTGGCCGAGACGAACACAGCGACAAACTCCCCGCTGTTGGTCAACTCTTGCGCCAGCAGCTTGAACGTGGTGGACTTGCCGATCTGGCGCGGGCCATACACCACAAAATATTCTCGACGATCAATCAGTTGGCTGACCTCGTCGGGTATGCGTTCGCTGTTGGGGACGATATAGTGATCGACCGGGTTGCATGGGCCAACGGCGTTTTTTCACGTTTACTCCTCAATTCGGTTCATTGCTCATTTGCCGTAAGAAGTGACTGATAGTAGCGATATACGGTATGAATGCGTCACGGCTGATGCAATGCCCAGCGTCTTCAAAGATCACGTGTTCGCCCTGCTGCCAGGCTGCTTGGATCGCTTGAATGCCCTCTGCAGTCGCGGCAGAACCATGCTGTGGGTTGCCGGTCATCAGCAGGATGGGGCAGGAGACCTGACCAATGGATTGCTGCCATGTTGTGAATATATGCGTATCGGCAAAGGCATATTCAACCGTGGCGAGGTTAAATTGCGCTTTTGCTTCGACCCAGGCGATGATATCACGTTCGTCCCATTGTTCAGCGCCAGGGATGGAAGCGGTAAGGCGGTGGCGCGATCGCTCGGCCGGTGACTGGGTTCTTG
>JAAURD010000052.1 GCA_012034075.1 Chloroflexaceae bacterium
CGTTGAAATCACCCTCGAAGAAGCATTTTGTGGCACACAACGCTCACTGCGTATTTCCCAGGGCAGTGCCAGTAAAACCATTCGGGTGAAAATACCAGCCGGGGCCGATAACGGCACCAAGATTCGAATCGCCGGCCAGGGACGTTCCGGTGAGTGGAACGGCAAACATGGTGATTTATTGATTACCGTTCAGGTGCGACCACACAAACAGTTTATCCGCGAACACGACGATCTCACCATCCGTCTGCCCACGGATGTCTATACGCTGTTGCTTGGCGGCGAAATCCATATTCCCATGCTCGATGGCAAAAACCTGAGCCTGAATGTGCCGGCCAATACCGCTCATGGCAAAACATTTCGTCTGATGGAGCAGGGCATGCCACGCATCCATAATCCGCAGGCACGCGGTCATCTGTATGTCACCGTGGAAGCACTGTTACCAACCCAGCTTTCGCCCGAAGAGCGTCAATTATTTGAGAAACTGCGTAGTATGCGGTCATAGTACGCAGTTTGTCGTCCTTCATCGTTTTGTAACGTTCATACTAGAGGTCATAATACCCATTTTATCCTATTTCACCGTTCATACTTTACGAGCAGTCTTGTCCTGACAGAACGTGCTCGCTCTGTCAGGGTAAGGTCGCCTGGCACAAGCGCTCTTGCAAATGAACCAGGGTGAAATATGGTACTTGACCGTCTTTCGCAGGAGATCGGGTCACGGGCACATTCGTTCTATTACCCGCTCTCGCTTTCCATGCTCCCGCTCGCCATGCGGGTCGCCCAGTCGGCATTATCGCGGTATGGCGTTGTCACCAGAGAATACCGCCTCTGTGATACTCCTATGAGCCTCTATTATGCACCAGCCCAGGACGACCACCCGCAACGCATGGCCGTCTTACTGGTCCATGGTGTTACCGCTAATGCAATTACCTGGGCACTTCAAATCCCATCGCTCCGCTCCATTGGGCCAGTGTATGCCGTCGATTTGCCTGGTTTTGGCCTGAGCGGCTTACCCCCAGGCAAACGCTATAGCACCCTGCACGACCAGTGTGCCGTCTTGCAGGCCGTCATCAACGACGTGATTCAGCGCCCAACCCTGGTGGTGGGCTATTCATTGGGGGGCTGGCTAGCCGTCCGCCTGGCCTGGATGATGCCGCAAATGGTGACCGGCGCGGTGATTATCAACTCCGGCGGTGCGTTGCTCAAAGGCGCAGACTCGTGGCTCCCTTTCCTAGAGAAGACACGCATGCGTAATCTGGCAGCGGTCATCACCGTGTGCCAAGAACTGTTTTACTCGCCAGTCGTCCGCCTCGTCTTCGCCATAGGCCTTGCCAGTGTGCAGTGGCTCTTTGCGCGTGAACAGGCCCAGCAGTTCTTCCTCTCGCTCCAGGCCGATGATTTTTTGCATGCCGACGAACTGCGCGAACTGCCCGTGCCAGCGGCATTACTGTGGGGCATGCAAGATACGTTTTTGCCAGAAGGGTCATTTGAGTTCTTTCGCGATAACCTGCCCCATGCCTTTACCCTGTTTCTATCGAACTGTGGGCATATGCCTATCTGGGATACGCCGTTGACGGTCTCGCATTTTATTCGTGCCTTTGCCCAACATCTTTATCGAACCCAGGCAGCAGGCATGCATCAATTCAATGCTACCAACCAGATACCTGCATAGCACTAGTGCTGCAACTGCTTTGGCAGCGTCGGTGCGGCTTGCCGCCGCACGCGCCATCCCCAGGGCGGGGCAAACAGCACAACAGCCTTTGCGGCTCTGTGTCTCTGCATCTCTGCGTTGAATCCTTCGCGGCAATGCCAGAACCGTGCTCCGTGCCGGGCAGAAGGGATTGTCGGTGCGCCTTGCCGCCGCACGACAAGAACGCTTGACAAGAGGTTTCTTTCATTGTAAGCTTAACTTCATTGATAAAATGAGTTGAGTATAGAAGCGAAGGAAACGCCATTGAGCGACATGAACGATTTTAATCAGCAGATCATTGCAGAGTTCCGCGCCAACGCCGGGGTGGTTGGTGGCCCCTTCACCAACATGCCGTTACTGCTGATGACAACGACTGGTGCAAAGAGCGGGCAACCACGCATTGCCCCGCTAGTGTACACCAGAGATGGTGAACAGTATATCATTATCGCCTCAAAAGGGGGCGCACCCACAAACCCCGATTGGTACCACAATATCCTGGCCCATCCAGAGGTGACCATTGAAGTTGGTGTGGAACAGTTCCAGGCACGTGCCACCGTTCCCCAGGCAGAAGAGCGCGACCGGCTCTTCAATCAGATGGCCGCTCAACTGCCGCTTTTTGCCGAATATCAGCGCAACACCACGCGGCGTATTCCAGTTGTCGTGCTCGAACGCATAAGCTCGTGAGCAAACTTGCCCTGCATCACTGTTAATGGTGCCAGCCAAACACCTGTTCGGCGTTCGTCCATGTCGTCTCCGCAATATCGGCCAGCGGCACCCGGCGCAGCGAAGCAATGCTACCAGCAACCAGGCGCACACGAGCCGGCTCATTGCGCTTGCCGCGCCAGGGGTGCGGGCTAAGATAGGGGCTATCGGTTTCGATAAGAATGCGATCAATAGGCGCACGACGGGCAACATCGTGCAGATCATGGGCTTTCAGAAAGGTAACGGGTCCCGAAAAGGAGAGCCAGAAACCCAGATCGAGGCAATCACGGGCAAAATCCCAGTTGCCAGAAAACGAATGAATAATCCCCGGTGGGCCGCTGGCTGCTTCACGTAAGACCTGGATCGTATCCTGATGCGCATCACGCGTATGGATCACCACCGGCAACTCGAGTTCGGCGGCCAGCGCCAGTTGCTCCCGAAAAACCTGCTCTTGCATCTCACGTGGCACTTTTTTCCAGTAATAATCCAGGCCAATCTCACCAATGGCGACCACTTTAGGATGGGCAGCCATGGCGCGTATCTCTGCTAACCAGCCAATTTCAGTGTTCTCGATAAAGTTGGGCTGCACCCCTACCACCGCATACATCTGATCATACTGCTCGGCCAGAGCCAGCGCAGTACGACTGGTAGCAACATCCAGGCCAATTTCGATCATGCGGGTAACCCCGGCATCAGCGGCGCGTTGGATTACGTCCTCCTGATCATCGGCAAACTGGCTCATTTGCAAATGAACATGGGTATCAATCAACCGAAATGGAGTCATACCAGGTGTCCTTCTGTTTAGTAGCGTTGCTGTGCTCCGATGTAGGTGCGAGATCGTAGGCGCGGCTTGCCACCGTTGCTGCGAGTCACCGTCTGGTGCAAGATCGTCGGTGCGGCGGCAAGCCTCACCGCGCTCGGCACGACCGCACCCACATCAAACGTATCAAATCAACATGGTTATCGCACTAATCCTCCAACACCACCGATGGCACCTGCGCATCTACTTCTGGTGCGACACTGAGCAAGCTGGCCTCAACCCAGCCGATCACCCCACCGGGGGCCTCAATCTGGTACCAGGTCGAGTCCGTCGTCTTAAAGAAGAGTTCGACCGTATCGCCCACATTCACCTGCCCACGGACTTCAGCATCGACACTGGGCGAGGCATAGACATTGCCGCTGGCTACCACATCAGCCAGCAACAGGACCTCCTGTGGCGGAGTGGCGGTGGGATCGGGTTGGGACTCGCAACCAATGCCATCGCCATCACCATCGAAGTGATGCGGGTCATCTGGCCCTGGCGGCTCTACACGGAAGTTGCGCGGCGTAATGTCATTACAATCCAGGTCCGGCGGCGGCGGTGGGATGCAGACATCCGGGTAACGCGGATCACAAGTCGATGACGTAGGGGTCAGGGTCGGAATAATCGTCGTCGCGGTCGGCTCGCTGCCTGGCCGTGGCGTAGCCGTAGCGGTCGCATCAGGCGCAGCGGTCGGATCGTTTGCAGCGGTGGGCTGCGGCTGCGGTACCGGTGATGGTGCAGGAGCAACAGTCACCGGCAGCAACGTCGTGGTGGCAGGGAATGGCGGCGTCTGCGTATACAGCTCATAGCCCATACGTCCCAGACGAATACCATCGGCATGCACTTCAAAGCGTGCCCGTTCAAACCACTGCACAATCGCCGAACTGCCATCAGCAAAGGCCATCAGGTACCCACCGGTGAGTGGTGCGCCAAACAACGCGCGGCTCTCAATTTCGCTGTTGCCAGCGACACCATCAAATTCCAGCCCGTAGGTACGCCAGGCAGTCAAAACATCACCACAGACATTGTAGCCGGTTTCAAAATACATACAGTTGCCGGCCTGAGGGACATCCCGCGGAGGTTTCGCCTCATTGCGCAGATAAAACACGCCTAACGATGACAACAACACATCATCGGGAAAGGTATTCTCCGGATGCCATTCCATGCGGTAGTTTTCAAACCATTGCACCTGAAGTGGTCTTCCGGTCAATAAATCGCTCGATGTCATGATCGGGCTAATCGGCAGACCAAAGATGGGTTGACCACCGTTTTGCTCCCAATATTGACGAATGCGCCCACTAATACACTGTCCCGTTTCCGGGAAACATTGTTCATCCGACTGCGCCTGGGTCATAACCCAGGGTAACGCCAGGGCCAGCATGAGCAAGGCCATTGCCAGCCCAGCATAGCGATAGAATCGTGGTTTCATGATGTACTCTCTTTCCATTCCATTACGATCAAATCAGTTCGGGATGACCGGCCATACCGTAGCGTATGGAATTATGCTGCTCCAAAGATATCATGCCTGACAAACCAGAAATAGGCATAACCAAAGAAGAGACCACTATAGACCAGCACAACCACGGCAGCCTGTAGCGGGTGTGGCAGCAGTTCAAGATTAAAGGGACTGATAGCAGCGGTATCGAGACCATAGTAGCTGCTGTTTGCAACAACCAGGGCGTTGATGTTTTGCTGGATCAACAGGTTGTACAAAAAGATAAATGGCCCGCCCATCTCGGCCAGAAAGGACAGTGCGCCAAGGCTGACATCGAGCAACAGGAAAATCACGCCCCCAGCCATACCCGCCAGCACCGAACGCCCCATAATACTCATAGCCATGGTAACCATCACATAGGGCAACATCACCAGTAGTGCCTGCAGCATGCTCACGGGGAGCAGGAGCAATTGCCCAAGGGTCAGACTGCCAATCTCGCCAATGAAGAACCCAAAAATAATTGCCGCGATGGTGCCCAGAACCAGCGCAATTGCCATAGCAATCAACACCACCAGCAGCAATACCAGCACTTTGGCAATCAGAAAGCGCCCCCGCCGAGGCTGCCGAGCAAGCTGGACGCGGAGTGTGCCCCAACCATACTCACTGCCCATCGCTCCCGCCGCCAGAACAATCGCCAGAATGCCACCGGAAGCGTTAATCTGGTTAAAGACCGCGCCATAAATCCCCGGAAACTGTAACTGCTGGCGATATTGCTGAATCTGCGCTTCATCCAGAAAGGTAATCGTGCCTAATCCCCCGGTGAGCGTGCCTTCGTGAAAGCCAATGACCACATAGTAGAGGATAAGTGACAGCAACAGCAAAACCAAAAAGATAGCCAGCAAGATATGGGCCATTGGCCGTCGCGAGAGTTTTATCCATTCCGCCTGTAACAGGTTGAACATTACGATCCTCCGGTCACTTCGAGGAAGAATGTTTCCAACGTCTCTTCACGCGCACGAATTTCGGCCACCAGAATACCAGCTTGCGTCAACAAGGCATTGATCTGTGGCGCCTGGTCGCTTGCCACATCGATCAGCAGCAAATCTGCTTCCTGCTTGACGCTTTCAATCCATGGCACCGCTTGCAGCACCTCAATGGCCTTCTGAACATCACCAGTGACCCGCACTTGCACACCGCGCCCACGATGCAGCAACGCATCCACTGCACCTTCCGCCAGGATGCGCCCCTCTTTCAAAATCGCAACACGGTGGCATGTCTGCTCAACTTCATACAGCAGATGACTGCTCAGAAAGATCGTATGACCCTCATTGACAAGTTGCCGGATGAGGCTACGGATTTCGACCATCCCCGCCGGGTCGAGTCCGTTGGTTGGCTCATCCAGAATGATGATCTCGGGTTCACGCAGCAAGGCCGCAGCAATCGCCAGACGTTGTTTCATGCCCTGCGAGTACGTCTGAAAACGATCACGTGCTGCTTTTTGAAGCTCGACCATCTCCAGAACGGCATCAATGCGAGATGCAGGCAAACCATCGGCACGAGCTAGAATGCGCAAGTTGTTATAGCCACTGAGATAAGGGTAAAACGCCGGCGACTCAATCATAGCCCCCACATGGCTCAGTGCCGCAACCGGGTTCTCCTGTACATCATGGCCCATAATCCGCGCTCGCCCGCTGGTTGGTTTGATCAAGCCCAGCAGCATAGCAATCGTGGTCGTCTTGCCCGATCCATTCGGCCCAAGAAAGCCAAACACCTCACCGCGCTCAATCGTCAACGATATGTTATCCACCGCAACATGATCTTTGAAGTGGCGCGTGAGCTGTTCGGTTTGGATCATCTGTTCCGTTGACATGAACACTACCCTTGTATGCGTTTTGGTATAACTGTAGGACGTTCGCTTATCATATATATATCCTTGGGTCTATCGGGTCTGTCGGGGGTCGGATCTGAGAACCCCGATACCCCATTCTCGATACGATTGACGCCTATCAAGCGAAAGTCCTGGACTGATGTTTTCCAGTGTATCTATTATAGCGCAAGATAGCGAGATACTTGCATGGTTGTTGACCATCCCTGGTATGCGCTCCACCGCTCCCACGCCGCGTCCGACCCGGTGCGGTCGTGCTCCCGCTGTGCGGCTGCAAGCCGCACCTACGAAGTTCGCGCCGACCGCTCCACCGTTCCATCGCTCAGATCGCTCCAACGCTTACGAGCCGCAACTCTCCTGGATCAGTGAAGCCACCAGCGCCGTCCAGCCGGTTTGATGGCTAGCCCCAATACCAGCACCGATATCACCATGAAAATATTCGTGAAAGGGAATATAGTCGCGCCAGTGCGGATCATACTGAAAGTAATCATTGCCACCAAACACCGGACGGCGATCATCGTGATGGGGGTTGCGCTTGAAAATATCAACAAGCCGCCTTGACAGATGCTCCGCAATCGCCCGGAGCGAAAGATACGTTCCAGAACCAGTGGGATATTCCACCACAAAATCGTCGCCATAGTATTGATGAAATGTACGGAGCGACTCCACCAGCAGATAATTCACGGGAAACCAGATCGGGCCACGCCAGTTGGAGTTACCGCCAAACATGCCACTATCGGATTCGCCGGGCAGATACTTGACTTCGTGTCTGGTATTGCCAATGTCAAACGCATAGGGATGTTCGGCGTGAAATCGCGAAAGCGAGCGGACGCCATACAATGAGAGGAACTCGGCCTCATCGAGCATACGCCGCAGTAACCGTTTCATCCGGTGGCCGCGCGTAATCGCCATCAAGCGTTGTTCGCCAATGCCTGGCTCATACCAGCGCGAGACCAGTTGTGCCAGATGGGGGCGATTTTGGAGAAACCACTCCAGACGTCCTTTAAATTGCGGTAGGTTATCCAGTTTTTCCGGTTGGATAACTGAAACCGCAAACAGCGGGATCAGCCCGACCATCGAGCGAATTTTGATCGGGATGACATGATGATCATCGGTATGCAGAACATCATAGAAAAACTCGTCTTCATCATCCCAGAGTTTAATGCCATCTTCGCCCATTTTGTTCATCGCGTTGGCAATGTAAAGAAAATGTTCAAAGAACTTGGTAGCAATATCCTCATACACTGGATTACTGCAAGCCAACTCAATCGCAATACTCAGCATATTCAAGCAGAACATGCCCATCCAGCTGGTACCATCGCTCTGCTCAAGATGCCCGCCAATTGGCACCGGAGCGCTGCGGTCAAAGACCCCGATGTTGTCCATACCCAGGAAGCCGCCCTGAAAGATATTCTTCCCTTCGACGTCTTTGCGATTGACCCACCAGTTAAAGTAGAGCAGCATCTTATGAAAGACCCGCTCAAGGAAGGTCTTATCTGCATTGCCATAATGCTCTTTTTCAATCTGGTAGACGCGCCAGGCAGCCCAGGCAATCACCGGCGGGTTGACATCGCTAAAGTTCCACTCATATGCGGGGATTTGACCATTGGGATGTTGATACCACTCGTAGCCCAGCATAATGAGCTGTGACTTGGCAAAATCCGGGTCGATCAGCGCCAGCGGCACACAATGAAAGGCCAAGTCCCAGGCCGCAAACCAGGGATATTCCCACTTATCGGGCATAGAGATAACATCAGCATTGTTGAGGTGGACCCAATCACGATTGCGTCCGTTCCAGCGCTCTGGTGCTGGTGCTGGCATCGCTGGGTCGCCACGCAGCCATTGATCGACATCGTAATAATAAAACTGTTTACTCCAGAGCAAGCCGGCCAATGCCTGGCGTTGAATCAATTGCTCTTCATCGGTTAACCCGGAGCGTTGGATAGCCTGATAAAACGCATCGGCCTCGGCAATGCGTTGCTCAAAGATCGCATCGGCATCGGCAAACGGCTGTTCGTGGGGCGTATCGGCAAACCGGTAATACACAGTAAACGTTTCGCCAGGTTGCACCATCGCCATGGTATGGGCCGCCATTTTGGAACCCCACTGCTGCGGGTTCACCCGATCGGGCTGCTTGTCAACCACCGTCGCATTGATGCCATCTTTCACATAGGGCACTTGATTATAGGCATTGTAGAGCAACTCGTTGTTCGTATCGTTTTCGGTGAAGAGCAGTTTCAGCGGTTGTTCATGGCTGGTCTGCACATACCACCACCGCTCACCAATATCGGCATGTTCGGTCGTAGCGCTCTGGGTATCGATGGCACGCAGCCGTGGACGCACCCGACCATGATACCACGACCAGTTGTTGCGGTACCATACATGGGGCAGCACATGGATCGGCGCCGGATCGGGGCCACGTTGATGACCGTGATACGACAGAGGATATCTTCGGCAGTTGCTTTGGCATATTCAACAAACACATCGAAGTAGCGGTGCGCAAAAAAATCATCACGGAGGGCGTCAAGCAGCTCAAACTCCAGGTCGGCAAACCCACGCCGCATATTCTCCTGCACCAACTGGTCGTAGGGATAGGCTGCGTGGGGGTATTTGTAGAGCATCTTCATATAGGAGTGAGTTGGGGTGCTGTCAAGATAAAAGTAATATTCTTTGACGTCTTCGCCATGGTTTCCCTGTGGCCCCGTAAGACCAAACAAGCGCTCTTTGAGAAAGGGATCACGTTCATTCCACAGGGCCAGCGCGAGACAGATATGCTGTGATGAGTCGCACACACCGGCCAGTCCATCTTCATTCCAACGATAAGCACGACTCCGCGCTTGATCATGGGGAAAGTGCCCCCAGGCATCGCCATTGGCGCTATAATCTTCGCGCACCGTGCCCCAGGCCCGATCGCTCAAATAGGGCCCCCAGCGTTTCCAATCAGCTTTCTGGGTGGCTGTTGCGGCCAGCCGTTGGTGTTCGGCGGTGGGTAATGATTGTGCCATTGTGTTGTTGCTGCTCCTCTCATACCAAATTCAGGTGCTCACGGGTATGCGCTTTGATTAGGACGCGGAGCGCCTAGTTGCCGCTTTGCGTGCGGCTGCAAGCCGCACCTACGTTTGATACTGAATCAGGATATCGCGTATCGATCAACCGAATTTGGTATCATCTGCTTGAACTACGAAATCAGCTGTTCGTCGTCCCATCCTGCTTTGTAGTCGCAGCGTGCTGCGGCCACAGAGCAGAAAAAGGGTCTTTTGGGTCTCATTCAGACGACCAGGGCGTCCGAAAATCGGGATAGAGGGTCAGACCACCATCAACATAGAGCGTCTGGCCCGTGATATAACCGGCCTCATCCGAAGCAAGAAAGACCGTTGCCGATGCCATCTCTTCGGCTGTGCCGGCCCGTCGCATCGGAATATGACTCTCGACCTGGGCACGCTTGTCGGGGTCATCCACCCAGGCACGGTTAATCGGCGTAACAGTAGCGCCTGGCCCAATCGCATTGACCCGAATACCCTGCGCCGCATACTCCAATGCCAGGGTCGTCGTCAGATTTTGCATGCCACCTTTACTCACGGCATAGCTGATGTAGTGTGGCTTGGGGATCGTTTGATGAACACTGGAAATATTGATAATCGAACCAGGCTTGCCGGCATCGAGAAAATGCTGAATCGCATGGCGGGCACACAGATAGGCACCACGCAAATTGGTCGCCATGACCCGATCAAAACTATCCATCGGTACTTCATGGGAAGGCCCAGAGATTTGAAAACCAGCATTATTCACCAGAATATCGATACCACCAAACGCCTGCACCATGGCTTCAAACATCTGCTGGACCTGGTCTGCCTGGGCAACATCGGCCTGCACCAGCAGTGAGCGTTGCCCACAGCCTTCAATACTGGCACAACATTGTTGAATCATCGCTTCGGTTTTCTCGGCTTCCTCGATGCTCTTGCGATAGTTGATCGCAACATTGGCTCCTTCCTGACCAAAACGAACTGCAATGGCCTGACCAATACCAGAACTGCCACCGGTCACCAATACGTTTTTACCCGCAATTCCCTTCATTCGTCATTCCTTGCTTGCTAAACGCGATTATCCAATCTTTGCAAAGCCACTATACTATGATGCAGAGGCACCTGATGCAAAACACACTCTATCATATACCAGCAGTATTTGCTTGTTATTATACTATAGGGTCAGTTATCGTGTCACACAACACAATAAAGTACGAACATATGTTCGTACTTTCCGCCCGTTGTTCAGGTGGCGAGATAGGGCCTGCACGTTCATGTTATGGTTTGTTTTACCATTTTTTGTGTATACAACAAAGTTATGACCCTATTTTGCTTTGCGTGTGCTATACTAGTATGGAGAGTGAATCTATGGGTGCCTCTCCGATTGAGGTTGCCCATGCCCCAACAGTCAACAGTGTGAGACATGAAGGGATAACACTGCGATGAATCGCGATACTATCTTCGCTTCTGAAGAGTTTATTTGTGCTCATTATAAGTAAGTTCTATTGACAATGATGTCACCAATGAAGCATGTGTACAAAGGAGTTACACCATGATTAAAAAAGAACTCAGCAACCCCGGAAAAGTACGAATTACCTTTATGATGCCTGCCGGCATCTGGGCTGAGACGATTCATCTGGTAGGTGATTTTAATGGGTGGAGTGTTACTGCAACGCCTATGCGTTTAAACGAATATGGTTGGAGTGTTTCACTTGAACTTGATGCTGGTAAAGCCTATCAATATCGGTATTTAATTAATGGTTCGGAATGGTACAACGATTGGCGTGCCGATAGATACGAGCCAAATGAATATGGTGGTGACAATTCGGTCGTGGTCACGCAGTTACATCCCGATCCTGTTATCCATGCCCGTGCACCAAAACGCTGGTTTCCCAGCCATGCCAAATAAAGAGAGGGTACGGATGATGCTATTCGATGAGTCCTTTCAACAGGATCGTCAAAAGTAAAGAGAAGAAATCATATTATCTATGCCCGATACCATCCCTGTACTTGATTTCGGCTCGCAAACTGCGCAGCTCATTGTCCGTCGTCTGCGCGAATTGGGCGTCTACAGTGAGCTGTTTCCATCTGATATCGCCGAAGAGGACTGTATGGCCCAACGGCCATGCGGGGTTATTTTATCTGGTGGCCCGGCCAGTGTGTATGCGCCGGGCGCACCAGCATTCCCAACATGGCTGAAGCATGCAGATATACCGGTGTTGGGGATCTGTTATGGCATGCAATTGCAGAGTCATGCCCTTCAGGGTTCGGTAGAACCATCTGACTGGCGTGAGTATGGACCAGCAACCATCGAAATTCAGCATGATAGCCCGCTGTTCAGCGGCTTGCCACGCCAGCAACAAGTCTGGATGAGCCATGGTGATACCATCAATGCATTGCCTCCGGGCTTCTCTTCATTGGCAACTACCAGTAATACGCCATTTGCCGCAATGGGCCATGAAGCGCGGCGCTGGTATGGCGTCCAATTTCATCCAGAAGTCGTGCATACCGAGTATGGCAAAGATATCTTGCGCAATTTTGCCTATACCATCTGTCGCTGTCGTCCCGACTGGCAACCAGCGCACTTCGTGGCCCAGGCCATCGAACAGGTGCGTCAACGGTTGGCTCAGAACGAGTCATCTGTGCGCTCTCCGGCGGGGTTGACTCAGCCGTGGCAGCGTTGATTATTCACCGTGCCATAGGGGCACAACTCACCTGTGTGTTTGTTGACAATGGTCTGCTGCGGCAAGGTGAAGCCGAAGAGGTTATTCAGACGTTTCGTGAGCATTTGGAGATTCCATTGGTGGTGGTTCAGGCAGCCGAGGCGTTTCTGGCTGACCTTGAAGCCGTGACGGATCCTGAACAAAAACGCAAACGCATTGGCGAACGCTTTATTCGGCTGTTTGAAGCAGAGGCACGCCAGATTGGCGATGTACGCTTTCTCGCTCAAGGGACACTCTATCCCGATGTGATTGAGAGCAAATCCGCCGACCGTTCGCGTGGCTCGACGATTAAAACGCACCATAACGTGGGTGGGTTACCCGCCGATATGCAATTACAACTGGTTGAACCTTTGCGTTATATGTTCAAAGATGAAGTTCGTGCGGCCGGTTTAGAGCTTGGCCTGCCCGAATCATGGGTCTGGCGCCATCCATTCCCTGGCCCTGGTCTGGCCGTTCGCATTCTTGGTGAAGTCACCTGGGAACGGTTAGAAACCTTGCGTCAGGCTGATGCCATTTTCCTCCACGAGTTACGTGCCGCCGGCCTCTACTGGGCTACTCAACAGGCATTTGCTGTGCTATTACCGGTACAAAGTGTCGGCGTGATGGGTGATGGCCGGACCTATGGTGATACCATTGCGTTACGCGCGATTACCACAGAAGATTATATGACCGCCGATTGGGCCCGCCTGCCCTACGATGTTCTAGCACGCATGAGTAGTCGCATTGTCAATGAAGTTTCCGGTGTCAATCGGGTGGTCTACGATATCTCCTCCAAACCTCCAGCAACCATTGAATGGGAGTAGCAGCGATTCGTGATACTGCTGCCGTTTATTGGAACATATGCGAATGTGCTAGAACACTTCGACCGTTTACATTGTTTCAGGAGAGCGATACCCATGTCTCATACCCCATTCCATCATGTTCATATGCATTTTGCTTTTACGCTGCTGCACCAGTTCATGCCAGCGCAGTCAGAACATACGAGTGTTCTATCACCTGCCAGTATTCTGCTGACCCTGGGCATGGTTGGCAATGGCGCGACAGCCACCACGCGCGAAGCTATCACAACGGTGATGGGACTTGACACCCTGAGCCTAGAGCAGTTTAACCAGGCCAGTGCAGCCTGGCAGCGCTCGCTTGATGCGCTCCAAGCACAGGGGACATTGATGCTTGCCAATGCCCTCTGGCTGCGTGATACGGTGCCTGTGCAGCCAGATTTTGCCGCATGCCTGCAGCAGTACTATCAGGCGGAAACCCATACGCTCGATTTTCAAGACCCGGCGGCTGCCAGCCGCATCAACACCTGGATTAGTGACCGAACGTGCGGCAGAATACCGCATATGATTGATACCGTGCGTGACAATCTGGTCCTTATACTCACCAATGCGCTGGCCTTCAAAGGCAAATGGACGTTTCCGTTTGATCCAGCCGAGACCACCACTGGAACCTTTTATCTGCCCGATGGTAGCCATCAACATCCCCCGATGATGTCGCAGACACGCTCGGATATCCCCTACTACCGCAGCGAGCAATTCCAGATGATAGCCCTGCCGTATGGTGATGATCAACGTATCACCATGTATTTGCTATTACCGGCTGAACACATCACCTTGGCGGATTGCTGTATGCAGCTCGATGCATCCAGCTGGCAAAATCTCCTCGCTCAGCTCACCCCGGCGCCAGGTACGGTGGTGCTACCCCGTTTGAGCCTCACCTCGAAGCACGATCTGAAAGAGGTGCTAACAGCACTTGGCATGGGTATTGCTTTCGACCCCGAACTAGCTCATTTTCAGGGTATATCTGAGGTACATAGCTGGATTGGTTCGATCCTCCATCACACGGCGCTTGAGGTAAACGAGGCTGGCACCGAAGCAGCCGCCGCGACCGCTATCCTTCAACGCAGTTTTAATCCGACTCCACCATTTTCCATGGTGTTTGATCGCCCATTTCTCTGTATCATCGCCGATACCCAGACGGATATCCCGCTGTTTATGGGGATCATTACAGAACCAGCATAAGCTATGATACAAGCAAGCGCTCCTGGAAAACTTATTCTCTGTGGTGAGCATGCCGTCGTGTACGGTTGCCCGGCTATTGCCTTGCCGCTGAATCAGCTGCGTGCCTCCGTTCAGATCGTTCCAGCGGTAGCCGATCAGGGGATAACAATCCATGCGCCTGATCTTGAACGTATGTGGAATAGCGATGCTCATGCTGATAATCCGCTGATCGCCTTGACTCAAGCAACGCTCGACTATCTGCAAGCAGACGTATCTGATATGCATATCACGATAACTGCTGCCATTCCAGTTGCGAGTGGTATGGGCAGTGGCGCCGCCGTTGCAACTGCCCTGGTACGAGCATTGGCAGGTCTGGTACAACATGAACTGACCCCCGCAGAGATTGCGCAACTGGTGTATACCAGTGAACAGCGCTACCATGGCACACCCAGTGGCATCGATAATACCGTGATTGCATATGAGCAGCCCATCTGGTTTGTGCGGCAAACGCCGGCCCAACCAGACGAGCCACCACCGGCACCAATCATTGAAGCGGTGACGATTGGGGCACCGTTGACCCTGGTGATTGCTGATACGGGGAAGCGTTGCCCCACCCATCTGCCCGTGGGTCATGTGCGGCGGAACTGGTTACGCTCTCCCGATCAATATCAGACGTTGTTCGATGCCGTAGCAACGCTGGTACAACAGATGCGTCTCGCACTCCAACAGGGCAACCTTGCAGAGTTAGGGCAACGTCTGACAGACAATCAGCGACTGCTTGAACAAATCGGGGTTTCATCCGAAGAACTGGAACAGCTCGTACAAAGCGCACTGGATGCCGGGGCCTGGGGCGCCAAACTCTCTGGTGGCGGCTGGGGCGGCATCATGATTGCATTAACGGCACCAACAACCCAAGCACAGGTTGCCATGGCCCTGCGCCAGGCGGGAGCTGTCCGTGTATTGACGACCGAAATTGCGGACTTTGATCATTAGCAGGAGGTATTATGATGAGCGTAATCACATCTTTTCGTTTCAGAAGCAACCACATCTGGTTGCTCCTGGTTATCGGCTGGCTCAGCGCATGCGCTCCTGGGCAGCCGAGCAACAACGTGACACCATCGCTCGCACCAACCACCACCGATCATGCTTCTCCGGAAGGGACGCCCATGACAGTTACCGAAAGCCCAGACAATGTATCAGAAGCAATTGTCAGCGACGCCGGTGGCTTTAGCGTCACACCGATTGCCGACTGGTATGTCTTGCACGAAGACATTGATCGTCAGGGGGTCGTGGTCATGTCACCAACCCCACTGAGTGACACTGATGCTGGGCCAACCGCCTTGATTTCGCTGAGTGCTGGCCCCTTAACAGCGTTCTACCCCGAAGCGACGGCAGACAGCGATCTGGACTCGCTGCTCAAATCAACCTTTCCGCCCAGCCAGACCGTTGAAGTAATGCAATGGCAGGATATCACGATTGATGGCGTCCCTGGTCGTTCGGTTGAACTGACCGACGAGGAATCATCGAACGTTCATATTCGTGTTACCATGTTCGTAGTACGAACTGGTACCGATCATCTTTTCCAGGTGGTTGCAGTTGCCCCAGAGAACATGTGGGAACAAATGCCGATAGAAACACTGCTCGATTCCATCCATCTTTTTGAGCCGGGTGCCGGTGCAACAGCTACACCATACCCCATAGGGCCGCCCGTAGGAGAATAAACAGAGTACATATTATGGCAAAGATTCTAGTCGCCATGAGCGGCGGTGTTGATAGTTCGATGGTCCTCGTCTTGCTGCACGAGCAAGGACACGATGTCACTGGCATGACCCTGCATCTCTGGGATAGTGATGCCAACATCTTGCGCGAAAGCCAGTGCTGCTCGCAGGAGATGGTTGATGGCGCTCGTCGAGTATGTACCCAGATAGGCGTGCCACACTATGTGTTAAACTATCAAAAAGAGTTTCGACGTCACGTCATTGACTATTTCATTGAACAATATACCAGTGGCGTCACGCCCAACCCATGTCTCCGCTGTAATCGTGATATCAAGTTTCGGCTCTTGCTCGAACGCACCCGCATGCTCGGGTTTGACTATCTTGCAACCGGCCACTACGCCCAGATTGCTCCACCTCCTGTCCTGACCAGCACCGGCGAAGCAGTGGAGCGGTTTGCACTCTTGCGAGCACACGATAAAGCGAAAGACCAATCTTACGTGCTCTATATGCTCGATCAGCAAGCGCTCTCCCAGATCCAATTTCCATTGGGCAGTTTCACCAAAACCGAAGTCCGCGAAATGGCCCGACAACGTGGTCTCCCTACCGCCAGCCGTGCCGAAAGCCAGGACCTGTGCTTCATTCCGGACAACAACTATCGCCGTTTTCTGCGTGACGAATCACCAGAAAACCTCGTACCTGGGCCTATCCTGAACCAGGCTGACCAGCCGATTGGTCAACATCAGGGCCTACCCCTCTACACCGTGGGTCAGCGCAAGGGTCTGGGTGTACACAGCCCCGAACCGCTGTTTGTCACCGCCCTGGATCCATCTCGCAATGCGCTCATCGTTGGCCCGCTTGCCAGTACCTATGTTCCCACCTGTCAGGTAGAACAGGTACAAATCGTCAGCGGCGACTGGCCCGATAAACCAGTTGTTTGTACCATTCAAATACGCGCACATGCACCAGCGGTACCCGCAACCATCATCCAAGTGAGCCAGCAGTGGTAGACGTTCATTTTCATGAACCAGAACGAGCGGTTACCCCAGGTCAGGCCGCAGTATGGTATGATGGTGATGAAGTGTTGGGCGGCGGCATTATTCGCGCCACAAACGCCACAAAGGGAACGATAGTATGAATGGAACGATAGTATGAACGGTTGGGATCCAGCAACGATACTGTTACTGTTGCTCGCCACAGTCTGTGCTGCGCTGGCCCATGTGTTTTGGGGTCGGCGTTGGCTGCAAATACCCATCTTCTGGCTGGCTGCCTGTCTCGGTTGCCTGCTGGCATATGGCTTGCAGATACGGATTCCGCTTTCGTTACCCGCCCCGGCCGGTGTGCCCATACTCGAAGCAGTCTTGCTTGCCTGGTTCCTGTTGATAATTGCTTCTCGGCTCCGAGTGTGATATAATCGTACCTATCAACTTGACAAGCTCGAATGGCTATGCTATCTTGCAGCGTATATGTTCAGGTGAAATGTTCATGGTTCACTGGAAGGAGCACCAGTTTGAGTGATGCGGACAAGCACAGGGGGGCGGAAGCGGTGTACAGGTATGGATTATCATATTCATCCTGTTGTTCCTCCTCATTGTTGTCAGTTATACGGTCTTTGCGTACTATTTCCCTGAAATTCGCCAGACACTCGCTGACGTTGCGATTACTATTCTTGCGTTATTCTCGATTCTCGCAACCGTGCTCACCATGATCTTATTGCTGGTCGTGCTGTATGCAGTGAAAGCCATCCAGCAATTATCGCAACAGACGGTCGTTCCCAAAATGAATGAATTGACCGTGAAGATGGATCAGATTCTGGAGAATACGCGGACGGTGAGTGACCAGGTACGCGAAACAACCAACACCGCAACCAATACGACAGTCTTTGTTGCCGAACAGGTGGTTTCACCTATCATTCGGCTGTCAAGTTTACTGACGGGAGTTCGTGCAGCGGCTACCAAACTTGCGCGTCGGAATGGGCAAGCTGAACAGAACAACCGACCATCTCCATCATCAAATAGTACTTCTTGACTATTGCTTTTACGAACCTACTATGATATGGTATATTATGGTATAATCTGTTTCAGGGTATTATCTTCTCAAAAAGATAATCATTGTTAGCAACAAAGAGTGGCGGTTGTTCGACTGAGGCGCTAGACAATACCTGATAGTAACCGGCGATCCTGGAGGCGTGTGCATGCCACTGGTAGGAAATATTCGAGATTTTGGGCTTTCAGATTTTCTCTATCTGGTTGATCGTGGTTATAAAACCGGAGCGTTGCATCTGAACCATGAACATGAAACGGCTGTGCTCTATTTCGATAAAGGCAAGTTAATTTATGGTTCTCGCACACAAGGTGAACGTGTTGGTGAGCTATTAATGCGCCTTGGCAAAATTACATCACAGCAGGTAGAACAGGCAACCCAGGCATGGAAGCCCAATGGAGAAGAAACCACCCTTGCCCAAGTGCTGGTGCGTGAAGCTATTCTTTCGCAAGAAGATTTACAGCGTACTTTGCAAGCCCATGTGGAAGAGCAAGTATATACTCTCTTTGCCTGGGCCGAGGGCGAGTTTCGTTTTGAACATGGGCAAAAGCCCGAAACCGACGCCCCCATTATGCCAATGCCCGTACCGGTTGAGCATCTCATTATGGAAGGGGTACGCCGCATTGATGAATGGGGTCGGATTAAAGATCGTATCCCAAGCACTGATATGATCCCTCGGTTTGTTGATCAGCCCGGTGAACGGGCCAAGGGAGTGAAACTCTCCCCAGAAGAATGGCGTATTTTTGCCCGCATCAACGGCAAAGATAGCCTTGCCACGATTGCTCGTACAACGAGTCTGAGTGAGTTTGATGTGTGTCGAGTGGTCTATGGTTTTTTAACGGCTGGTCTGGTTGAGGTGGTGCGGAAACCGAAAGCCCAGACGCCGCGTGATGGTGGGCCTTCTCGATTGAAGCGAAGTCTGGTATCTCGCATCATTAACCGTGTTCGGAGTATGTAGTTGTGCGCTCTCGCCAGGGCACAGCACCGTAGCGGAGGTCCGGTGTGCAGACGGTAAAAATGGTTATCAGCGGAGCTGTGAACTCTGGCAAAACCGAGTTCATTAGAACCATCAGCGAAATCGAAGTCGTTTCAACGGAGCGACGAGCTACCGATGATACCAGGATGGTCAAGAAGGAAACAACCGTAGCGATGGATTTTGGTCGTATCTCCATCGGTAAGGACCTTGTGCTCCATCTTTTTGGCACTCCGGGTCAAAAACGGTTTGATTTCATGTGGGAAATCCTATCGGAAGGGATGCTTGGCCTGATTATCCTGGTGGACAGTACGAGACCCGAGACGTTTCGAGAAACGAACCGGATCGTTGACTTTTTTACATCCTATCGTGATACACCCTATGTCATCGCAGCCAATAAGCAAGATCGACCCAATGCCTGGTCACCGGATGAGCTTCGTCTCGCATTACGCCAGAAGCCCGATGTCAAGGTGATTCCATGTGTTGCGACCGACCGGGAAACCGTCAAGAACGTATTGCTCGAATTACTGTATATCATTCTGGAGCGGAGTAGCGAAGGCTAACATACCAGTCTGACAACAAACCAACACCGTTTGGTAGCGCACTGGTAGGGTTATCGCCCTGCCGTGCGCTCTTTGTTGTGTCTGCTGTAACGTTTACACGCATAGGAAAAACAAAGGAAGTGATACTATGACGATCAAACCACAAGCGCAAGGTGGTCTGGCTCGCGAGCTGCGTGGGTCATATGCCTTTATCGAGCGCAATATGCATCTTATCAAACGATACTGGGCCTGGGAAGTTGTCTGGCTGGTGTACGCTATTGTCAATGCGCTCTCGATTACCTTTATTGGCAAAGCCGCAGAGAACATCACCGGCACCGTCATATCGGCCGAAGCCACCCATACCTTCATTCTTTATCTCATGATTGGTACATTGGTGTGGCATTATCTCGCAGTCGTGTTTGATATGGTCAGCGAGTCAATCCAGTGGGAGCGCTGGGAAGGGACCATTGAGTATACCTTCATGGCGCCTATCAGCCGTATCACCCACCTGCTGGGCCAATCGGCATTTGCGGTGTTTTTTGGTGCCTTGCATACCGTTATCATTCTCGGTATCGTAACGGTCTTCTTTACCATTGATCTGAGTCAAGCCAATGTCATCTCCGTAATCACCTTGCTTGTGCTGGGTAGCCTGGGGTTTATTGGCCTGGGTTTGATGGCTGCGGTATTGCCCTTACTCTGGCCCGAAAAAGGCGTCCAGATGACTAGTATTATCAAGGCGACCATCCTGCTGGTCAGTGGTATCTACTACCCTATCAGCGTGCTGCCAGAATGGTTGCAGCCATTGGCATACCTGTCACCAGCTACCTACATGCTTGAGGGAATGCGTGCAGCCATGCTGGATAACGCCTCAGTTGCTGAACTCCTGGTCCCCACGTTTATACCACTCGTTTTAACCGCTGCGGTTGCCATACCGCTTGGGTTTGCGGTCTTTGGACAGGCCGAAGCCTATGCCAAGCGAGCTGGTTTATTGAAACGCAATGGGTAAGACAAACGGCGGCACCGGTTGCGCCGCTTAAGCACTGCCAAAATAACGCAGGGCTAGGCGCAACCGCTCCTCTAACGCGTTCGGCGCATCAGCCGGTAGTGCCCCTATCGCTGCGCTGGCTTCGGCGCTGCTATACCCCAAACTGACCAGCAAATCGAGCAAATCTTGATTCAGCGCGAACACCGCAGCAGAGACAGTACTCGTCGATGGCTCACTGCCTGAGCCTGTCGGTGCTACGGGCAGGTTTTTCAGGTCGAGTCGGCTTTTGAGTTCTAAGACCAGACGCTCGGCCGTCTTCTTGCCGATGCCAGGCACCCGCGCCAGGCGGGTCGTGTCATTCTGGGCGATCGTCAGGCGCAGTTCATCATAGGTGAATGCTGAAACAACCTGGAGTGCAATGCGTGGTCCAATTCCGCTGACAGTCAGCACTTTCTCAAAGGTTGTCCGTTGCTCAACGGTAGCGAAACCATACAGCGTCAACGAATCTTCACGCACAATCAGCAGCGTATGCAAAAACACACTCTCGCCGGGTGAACCCAGGCTACCTCTTACCGGGCCTGGGACATACACCAGAAAGCCAACGCCGGCCGTTTCCACAACCGCATAATCCAGTCCAAGGGCCAGCAGTGTTCCCCGTAGCGAAGCAATCATCAGAGGGTATCGTTTGCATAGGTGACGTTCAATATACCCTCATTATAGCACAATCTCAAGCCCCTCATAGGCTGCCAACGTGTTGGCAAAGAGTTGCTGTCCTTCGCGTTCCAAAGCGGCGACCTTTTCATCATCATACATCGGGTCGTGGTGAAATAACACAAGCTGTTGCGCATTGCACATCTTCGCAACATCACAGGCCATCTGGGGCGTACTGTGGCCCCAACCCTGGCGCATGGTGACATAATCTTCATACGAATACTGCGCATCATGGATCAGTAGATTGGTTTGACGCGCAAAATGGGCCAACCGGCGATCCGTTCCCACATAGCCTTCCGTATCACTGGCAAAAACAACAGACTTCCCGCGCCACTCCACCCGATAACAGTACACACCATGACGTGGATGGGCATAACTCCGATGGATATGAACACGAATGGTATCAGGAGTCTGTTCAATATGGTCATGCAATGCGTGTAAGATACGGAGGTGTCCCCGTTCATAGTCGATCAGCAGCGTCTGGCTATCTTCCAGGTTATGCAACATTTTGAGTGAAGGCATTTCACGCAGGCTTACCGCAAAGTTGGGTGAGATAACCACATGCTGCAAGGCATCTTCTAGCCCCTGCTCAAAGGTACGCGGGCCGAGCAAATGGAGCGTGCTGGTACCAATGTAGGCTGGGGCAAAGAACGGGAAACCCTGGGTATGATCATGGTGAATATGGGTAAAGAGAATTGTTGCCGTGACAGGGGCCCCCTGTTCTTTCGAACGGCGTATCAATTCATGGCCCAGATTGATAATCCCAGTGCCAGCATCAATAATCAGTGGATAGCCCCCGATTTCCAATTCCACACAGGTGGTATTGCCACCATATTGAACCGTATGAGGACCGGGGACCGGGAAACTTCCACGTGCGCCCCAAAAGCGAACAATAAAATTGCTGAACTCCATGGCGAGTCTCCCCCTTTTGTACTACCAGATAGAACCAGACACAATGGCTTTATCTCTATCAACGTTCATCAACACTTATTTTACATTGCATCACGGTAACAGTCTGATTTCCAGCCCCTCATAGCCCGCGATGGTATTGGCAAAAAGCTGCTGTGCCTCATGTTCCAGGTCGGTGATTTGTTCGTCGTTCGTAGCCCGGATCATGATGCACCCAGCACCAATTGACGGGCACCTGCCAACTGCGCAACCTCGCAAGCCATCTGGGGCGTACTATGACCCCAGCCCTGATGCTCCTGATAATCTGCTTCGGAATATTGGGCGTCATGGATTAAGAGATCGGTATTGCGAGCAAAATCAATCAGTTGTCGGTCGCCACCAACATAGCCTTCGGTATCGCTGGCAAACACCACCGATTTACCGCCCCATTCAATGCGGTAAAAATACACCCCATATCGTGGATGGGCATATCCCTTCATAATACGCACAGAGACCATATCCGGGTTGATATCAACGTGATCATGGTAAGGATCAAACACATGCAGATCACCCTGTTCGGGATTAAACACAATCGTATCCACCTGACGGATATTTCGTACAATCTTGAGCGAGGCCATTTCATGCAAACCGATTGGAAAGTTCGGCGGCATTACCGCATGCGATATTACCTCTTCCAGACCATATTGAAAGGTTCGAGGGCCAAGAATACGTAAAACACTGGTCCCAATGTGTGCTGGTGCAAAAAACGCAATACCTTGAATATGATCGTGGTGGGTATGCGTAATCAGAATAGTCGCAATGATCGGCTTACCGCCACGTTTTCTGGAACGGCAAAGTAATTCATCACCCAGATTGATAATGCCCGTACCAGCATCAATAATTAAGGAATGATTGCCTATTTCTATCTCAACGCAGGTGGTATTGCCACCATAGCGCACCGTATGCGCACCTGGTACCGGGTAACTCCCACGCGTTCCCCAGAAACGGACAATGAACGAGTCATGTGCCATTAGGAAGCCTCTCTCGATGGATGTAGGACCATTCCTGTGTTATCAGATATCTTTAGCGGTGTCAAAACGATTTTGGACAAAAGAACAAACATCTATGATCCTCAATAAAAAGGACATCAGCAGAAAAGAAGTTCATGGAGATTACCATATGTGAAGAAATCAACGTTCGATTTCCAGGTTTTGCATGACGTATAATACGATGACATCTCTTCTTAAAAAGAAGTAAAAGCGGAATGATCTGACCGAAATTCCATTGCATGTTTTTTCTGAACAGTATCTTTATTGTACACCAAATTATGCACGAAACTATCGTCGGTTACTGCCAGTTGATCACAACCGGTAAAACATCATTGATGCCTCTCTGACAAGAAACCAGCAAAGCATTGCCAGGGCGTCTCTTCCTGTGATAATCAAAACGAACCTATACACGCTTATCTCACATTCCAATTGTCCCATCGAATAGCATGTTGACAATCCTATCACACATCTGACACCACATGAACTGCAAACAACCCTGCAATATGGCACCATCATGCTTGCGGCAGATGGGCATACACGGCGGCGGCGGGGAATAAGACCGGAGAAGTTCATGAAGAGACCCACGATGAGGATAGCATGCAATGGTACGAACCGTGTTCGTATGACCGGAAAGACGATGATGTTGATCAGTTACGAAATCCCACAGATAGATGTTCTTATCGTCACCAATGCTCGCAAGGAAGGATAGATTGTTCCTGGTGGAACATAATAGACCGTATTCAGTCCGCACAGTGCAGTCCAATATGAAGTAATGTACGCATTGAACGTCCCAGACCCAGACGCCACGCAAGTGCTGTAACCACGTTGATCTGATGCGTTCAGATGGAGGTGTGGCTTGCAGCCGCACGCTGACGCTACAAGCAGGCGCTACTCATCATAGCAAGATGGTTCAACCACTCGTTCACAGCACACCGCCGCAGCCAATCACCCCTCATGCCCCCGCTGCAACCCCTGTTTCGCCAGCATCACAGCCGTATCAACGCTCATCAAAAAATGATAAAACTCCTGCGCCGCACGCGGAGCAACATCATCACGCACCCGCAACATATACCACTCCTGGCTAATCTGCATATTCGTCAGCTGAATAGCCACCAGATCATCCCCTGCTGGAATCCGAGTACGGGGTACAAAAGCGATACCGATACCCTCACGAATGCTCTGCAACAGCATAGACATACTATCGGTCTCGAACACCACATCGATATCGCTCATGGCAACCCCCTGACGGCGCAAACCATCCTCTATCGTGCGGCGCAGCGGCAACCCCGAACCCGGCAAAATCAGCGGCTGCTTCCGCAACAGCGTCAACGAAATCGCCTCATGCTCGGTCAGCGCATGATCGTGCGGTACCAGCACCAGCAGCTCTTCACTTCCCAGCAAATACGACTCTATCCCGCGACGGTTTAACTGCTCCTCAATCAACACCATCGTAATCTGATGGTTCATCAGCGCGTTCAATAGCACTTTCGCAGGGGCAAGCTGCACCGCTAGCGAAACCGAGGGAAACTGCTTGCGAAAGGCCGCAAACAGTTGCGGCAACAGATAATCACAATTGTTTGAGGTACAGCCGATGACCACCCGCCCGGCTACCTGCCCCTTCAGCGCCTTAATATTCTGCGCCGCCCGTTCAGCCAGCATCACCATATCACGCGCCACGACCAGCAACTGCTCGCCAGCATGGGTCGGCACCATCCGCTGTCCAATCCGCCGAAACAGACGCACATGATCAAGCTGGTCCTCTAACGTGCGGATGTGCTGACTTACTGCTGGCTGTGACATGTGCAGCTGTTCGGCCGCCGCCGTATAACTGCCCGTATCTACCACTGCCAGAAACGTTTGGAGATAGATGGTATTGATCATACCCAAGACGCTGACTGCACGGCTACAACCGCACGTAAAAGAATGCTAACGCAATAATAGCATAGACTGCCAGAAGCTGCGCCCCCTCAAGCCAGTTACTCTCGCCATCGCTGGCAATCACCGTCACCAGCAGCACCGCCAGGGTCACCGCCGCTACCTCAAACAGACTGAAGTACAGCGTCATATGCGTCCCAAAGA
>JAAURD010000314.1 GCA_012034075.1 Chloroflexaceae bacterium
CAAGCGTTGGAGCGGTCGGTGCGGCCGGTGCGCACTTTGTAGGTGCGGCTTGCAGCCGCACGGCGGTCGGCACGACCGCACCGCATCGCACACGGGTCGAACAAAGCGATGTCGGTACGGATTGCCAGCGGTGGAACGGTGGAACGGTGGAGCGGTGGAACCCTTCACCACAGTGGGCGCTCAGGCCGCTTTGCGCTTCAACGCTTAGGTAGGGGGACATCTTTTGCGGTGGGAAACGTCGTGCGCCTGCAAGCCGCACCTACGATCTCGCACCTCCATCTGAGTGCAAAGCATGGGAGCGGTGGATCCCTTCACCACAGTGGGCGCTCAGGCCGCTTTGCGCTTCAACGCTTCAACGCCGCCGCTGCAAGGCAGCAATGGCATCGCACTTGCCCATTGCAAACAGCGCACGGTGGTTGGCTTCTTCATAATCGACCATCCACTCGAGGGGTATGGGGTGTTCTGGGGCAATGATCGTGGGCAGATCAATATGGCGTGGTCGTGGACCGGTTAAGCGCAGCGAGTCATCGCCGGTCTGTTCGGCGGCGCGGTCAAGCAGGGCTGCAGCATCAGCCAGGCGGTTGTAGTTTTTCATCGTCTTCATTGCCACCCGATAAGATGCCAGTAAGGCCCAATCCAGGGTCAGGCCCACCATCTGCACTAGGTCTGACGGTTCATGGGCGGTGTGTTCTGGCATATCGGTCGAATCACACCAGGGCGTCATCATCACCACAATAATATCCACCGGGTCGCTTCCCACCAGATCCATCACCGGGCCAAGCGGCGTATTCGAGAGCACCGCACCATCCCAATAGGCTTGCTGTCCAATGACGGTCGGTGGATACACCACAGGAATACTCGATGATGCCATGAGATGGTCCAGCCCGATGTAATCAGCCGGTTGATTGGGTAATGGACGGTTACAAAAGACTCGCAGCTTACCGGTGTGAATTTCGGTGGCAGTGAGCAGCAACGCCGGCGCATCTGGCGTGTTAATCCGTTCAAAGTCGATCCATTGTTGCAGCGTGTAACGCCATGGCGCGGTGTCCAACAGGCTCTGAAAGGGACGGTTGCGAAAGAACAGCCCCAGCCGATCAAAAAGACTCCCAACCGTGGTCTTCTGGTATTCGGGCGGCAGTTCGACCGCACTGCCACCATGGGCCTGCGATGTCAGCACACTGTGCAGCAAAAAGCGCAGCATCGGTCGCGCAAAAGCGGGTAGGTCGGGTGAGAGTCGGTGAACATCTTCCGTATGCATATCGAGCCAGTAGTGTTTGAGACGGTCTATAGTGTGCCCTGAAGCAAGCGCGGCGGCATTGATGGCGCCAATAGAGGTGCCGGCCAGAATATCGGGGCCAACGCCGTCACGGATCCAGCCTTGCTCAACCAGTGCCTCAATCACGCCGATATGATAGGCGCCACGGCCACCGCCACCAGACAGAACCAGGACTTTCCGGGTGGGTTGCATCGTTTATTCTTCCTTTCAGGCAGTTTCACGTGTCTGCTGTTCAATGGTGTATGTTGCATACCAATGTTTGGGTTAGTACGGTGAACTCTGAAAAGATAAACGGGTTCTTTCACCTGTTCTGTAGTATTGCGGTGCTGCTATCGGGCGTGATAAAATGACCGACTTCATAGACGGCGCCAAAGATTGATGGGGTGCTTTGCATCTGGATACGCTGGACCGGATGGCAGATACGATTTGCGGCACGGGCGACATCTCCTTCGGTCGAGAAGTGGTACTGGCGAATGTCATAGCCCAGCAGACGGAACATGAGCGTCATAAAAGGGTGTTCAATGGGGACACCATAGACGACCTGACCTCCCGGTTTGAGGACACGAGCGATTTCACGAAAAGCCCGGTCTTGCTGTTCAGGATAAAGATGTTCCAGAATACTAATTAAGAGCACGGTGTCAAAAAAGTGACTCGTAAAGGGCATATCCAGCACACTGCCGGTCAGCAGTTGTGGATGCAACCCACGGGTTACAAATACATCTGTGACTTCACGTGCAGATGCTGTCAGATCAAGGCCGTATATCTGGCGATAGCGTGACTGCAAATTCAGAAAAGTAACGCCGGAACCAAAGCCAATCTCCAGTATACGCTCACCGCCGCGACATTGCTCCAGACACAGCTCAACCCGTCGGCGATACATGCTGCCCAGAATGGGCCAGTGATAAAAACGAATAGGGTCATCACGGTTCACACCGGCATATTGATCGATAGGTAGGAGCTGCAATTGCATGGGCTGATCACGATTCACACTGGCATGGCGATCAAGAGCACATTGGGTACATGAAAGACCGTTCATACGCTATACTCCAGAACAATCAGGGCAAACATGGCCCAGTGGTCAATCCAAGGGTGCATGGCTGCTTCGAGCCGGCGCCACAGACCAGATGTCGCTGATGGCATCAGACTACGCATTGAGACGCCGCCAGATAGGAGATACCGAAAGGGCAACATGGGCTGAATCGTAACAATGTGCCAATCTGGAAATGCATGGAGAAACTGTGAGCGGTCGCGCACAAAGATCATCCAGGGCATCGCCCCATTGGCGCCAGAGAGTGGCCCACTGGTAGGAAACTCCCATGTCGCGGATTGTGGCCGAAACGGTTCGTGATGCAGCGCGGTATACATGAGCGTTGACCAGCGACTGACCCATGGTTCAATCATTACGACTCGCCCACCGGGGCGCAGGCAACGCCCGGCCTCGTGCAGAAAGCGGCGGGGCTGACCCATATGGTGCAGTACATCGGTCATAACGATTGCAGCCAGGCTGTTATCGGCCAGCGGGAGCTGCTGCGCATCGAGTACGGCGTCGATACCACAGCAGACAAAGATTTCGGAGGTTATCACGTTGGGCAGAAACTGGCGCAAAAAGCCAGCGCCCGAACCAAGCTCAAGCACTGCGCCAGGGCATGGTGGCAGTGCAGCAATGATGGCCTGATACCACTCTGTGTAAATATCACGTAGAAAGCGCTTCTCTTGCAGGATGCGCTGGCGCAGATCGGTCACCTGGGGATCATCGATGGATAAGCCACGGGTGAGCGGGTGTTCCAGCCACGATTTCAGCACGACGCGATCCCTTCAATCAGCACTTTAGTACTATTAGACAAACTTGATGCGACGGGAGGCAAAGATAACCATCTTGAGCAGGAGCCAGCCGTGCTTCCAGCGCTGAATATTGGTGCTGCCATAGGTTCGCTCACGATAGCGAATTGGCAGGTCGATAATGCGCAGGTTGAGCCGGGCAGCGCCAAAGATCAAATCAAAATCGCCGAAGGGGTCAAAATCACCAAAGTAGGCCCGATTGGCGGCAATACGGTCGTAGTCGTCTTTCCAGAGGACTTTGGTGCCACACAGGCTATCTTTGAGCGATTGACCCAGTAACCAGGAAAAGGCCAGACTAAAAAACTTGTTGCCCAGCAGATTGAAGAAGCGCATGGCTTCCTGCTCCATGGGGTAAATCAGACGGACGCCATTGATAAACTCACCGGTGCCATTGCGCAGTGCGGCATAAAAGCGTGGTAAATCTTCGGGCGGCACGGTCAGGTCGGCATCGAGAATCATCAGGATATCGCCCTGGGCATGGGCAAAACCAAGTCGCACAGCATCGCCTTTGCCCACACCGGTCTGCTGCCAGAGCTGACAACGCCACTCGGGGTGCTGCGCAATAGCGTGTTGAATCGTCTCAAAGGTGTTGTCCTGCGAGTGGCCTTCCACAAAGACCAGTTCCGTGCCACGGCCCATCTGTGGCGTGCGTTGAAAGATATTGGCGATGTTGCCGGCTTCGTTGCGAGCGGCCACCACGACCGACACCAGTGGCTCGCCGTTGGGCAGATGACGTGGCTGGTGCAAACGGGCAACGATAAGGTTGGTCAGAGCCAAGTGGTTGATGGGCCAGAGCTTGACCAGATAGCGATTGCACAGCGTTGCCAGCACGGGTGTCGCCCAGGGCCAGAGAAACTCCTGCCAGGTACGGACGACCTCGAAGCCCGCGAGATGCAGCAGATTGGCAACATCCTCGACCGTGAACCAGTTTTGATACAACGTCGGATGGGCCAGCCCCAGACGTTCGGCAAGGGCCAACGGTTGTTCCCACAGGCGGCTGTGGGTATTGATGATCACGCGGGTGCGTGGTGTTGCCACCCGCGTGATCTGTTCAAAGATGGCCTGCACGTCCCAGGCATCGTTGAGAAGATCAGAAAGAATGATGATATCGAAGGTCGTGTTGAAGCACAGGTCGTGAGCATCACCGCGAAACAACATGCAGGTGCGGATACGTGCTGCGTGCCAACTGGATCGCATCTTCGGAAAAAATCGATGCTACACCAGGGCAGGTTGCACCGCTGCCAGGAGATGACCACGGGCACAACCAATTTCA
>JAAURD010000315.1 GCA_012034075.1 Chloroflexaceae bacterium
CACAATCAATCCCGCGGTAACCTTAGGATTGGCCATGATAGGGGAATTTCCTTGGTCAAAAGCCCCTTATTACATCCTGGCCCAGATGATCGGGGCATCTGGGAGTATTGCTCGCCCGCTGGAAACTACATCGCTCTGGGCAGTTTGTCGTCTGGCTATTCTTGACCTGTCGGGTGCTGGGCATATGCCCATGGCGAGCGATGATGGTCGCATCTGGATGACCTACAACGGTGAAGTGTACAATTTTGCCACACTCCGCCGCGAACTTGAAGCCAAAGGCCACCTTTTTCGCTCCAATACTGACACCGAAGTGCTTCTACGGCTGTATGAGGCCGAGGGGATTGATTGTGTGCGCCGTCTCAATGGCATGTTTGCTTTTGCCATCTGTGATCTGCGTCAGGGTGAGCCGCTGCTCTTACTGGCACGCGACCATGTGGGAATCAAGCCGCTCTACTACGTGCAGGACGGCCCACGCCTGGCCTTTGCCTCCGAAATCAAGGCGCTGTTGCAGGTGCCCGGCATCACCGCTACGGTTGATCTGGCGCATTTGCACCAGTATCTCACACTGCTCTGGGTGGCTGAACCAGCCACCCTGTTTCATGGCATCTGGAAGCTGCCGGCCGGGCACTACGGGTTGTTTCGCGGCGGGCACTGGCAGCTGGTGCAATACTGGGACCTGACCTTTCCGGATGCAGATGCAACCTACCCGCTGAACGAATCTGAACTGACCGAAGCACTGCGCAAGCACCTGGCCCGCGCAGTGCAATCGCAGATGGTCGCCGATGTACCGGTCGGTGCCTTTCTCAGCGCTGGGCTGGACTCCAGCAGCATCGTGGCGATGATGGCGCAAGCCTCCGCGCAGCCGGTCGCCACCTATACCATCACCTTTCCACCCGATGCGCGGATCGGCAGCATGACCCTGGATGACCCGGCCGTGGCTGCTCGCTGTGCGTGTGCCTTTGGCTGTGATCACCATGAAATCGTGGTGCAACCGGATGTAGCAACCTTGCTGCCGCAGTTTGGTCTGGCATATGGATGAGCCGGTCGCCGATCCGGCGATTTTGATGGCCTACCTGGTGTGCCATGAAGCGCGAGCACACTCCACCGTGCTGCTCTCCGGCATCGGTGGCGACGAGCTTTTTGCCGGCTATCGCAAGCACTATGGGCATTCCTGGGGCACAGCATACCGACGGCTGCCGGGCCTGCTGCGCCACGGAGTGATTGAGCCGGCCTTGAACCATCTGCCGCCACTGCGCGGTACGCCGTTGAAGGGGCTGGCACGCCTGAGCCGCAAAATGGCCCGCGCTGGCTCACTGCCGCCGCAAGATGCCTTTTTGATGCATAGCACCTATCTCAATGAGATGCAAAAAGCCGCCCTTTATAGCCCGGACCTGCTCACCGAGATGCATGACTGGGACCCGTGGGAACGCCACCGCGCCTACTTTGCACGAGTACAGCGCAGCGATTTTGTCAACCAGATGCTCTATGTTGATACCCGTGCGTTTATGGCGAGCCTGAACCTGAACTACAAC
Source organism: Chloroflexaceae bacterium (assembly GCA_012034075.1). Taxonomy (GTDB): domain Bacteria; phylum Chloroflexota; class Chloroflexia; order Chloroflexales; family Chloroflexaceae; genus JAAURD01. The sequence goes on from JAAURD010000315.1 coordinate 1,533, forward strand.
GACAAAATGAGCATGGCCTCGTCGGTTGAAGTGCGGGTGCCCTTTCTCGACCGCGAATTGATCGAGTTTGCGGCACAAGCGGTGCCACCGTCCTTAAAACTCAAGGGCTTCTGGCGGCCCACCACCAAATATCTGCTGCGGCGGGCCATGAATGGTATCCTCCCGACCGAGGTCCTGCATCAGCCCAAGGCCGGTTTTGGCGCACCAGTTGATGTCTGGTTGGCACACGATTTACGCGCTATGGTGCTTGATTTGCTGGCGCCGCAACGGCTGCAACAACGCGGCTACTTTCGACCCGATACCGTACAACACATGCTAAAACAACACCATTGTGGCATTCAAGACTGGTCAATGCAAATCTGGCAGCTTTTCACGTTTGAATTATGGGTACAAACATTTCTGGATCATACGCGATCTGCTGATTGAACACCATGAAACAACTGATTCAACATATCAACAACGGTCAAATGGAAGTTATCGACGTCCCGGTACCAGCGGTACAGCCGGGGTATGTGCTGGTACAGGTAGCCGCATCGCTGGTATCGGCCGGCACCGAGCGCATGCTCAATGATTTTGCCCGCAAGAACTTGCTAGAAAAAGCTCGTTCACGGCCAGACTTAGTGCATCGGATTGTCCAGAAAGCACAGCAAGAGGGGGTTTTGAGCGCAATTGATACAGTACGCAGCCGTCTTGCTCAGCCGGTGGCGCCGGGCTATGCCTGCGCTGGCACCGTGCTGGAAGTGGGGCGCGGGGTGCGTGGCTTGCAGCCAGGCGATGCCGTGGCCTGCGCCGGTGCCGGCTATGCCGTCCATGCCCAGGTGGTTCTGCTGCCGCAAAACCTGGTCGTCGCCCTGCCCGCCGCCGTTGATGCCGAGTCGGCGGCGTTCACCACCATGGGCGCAATAGCCCTGCACGGGATCCGCCTGGCTGAGATCCAGCTGGGCGAAACGGTCGCCGTGATTGGTCTGGGCGTGCTTGGTCAACTCACCGTGCAGATGCTCAAAGCCGCTGGTTGCTGCGTCATTGGTCTCGATATTCAGCCGCAACGGGCCAACCTGGCGCTGCACATGGGCGCTGACGCGGTAGCCGCCACGCCAGCTGAACTGGTCGCCCAGGTGCAAGCGCTCAGCGGCAACCACGGCGCTGATGCGGTGATCATCACCGCCGATACCAGTGCCAATGGCCCGATAGAACTGGCCGGCGAGATCGCGCGTGATCGTGGAGTTGTTGTTGCGGTCGGTGCAGTTGGTATGGATCTGCCGCGCCGGCGCTACTATCAGAAAGAGCTGAGCCTGCGCATATCACGCTCCTATGGGCCGGGCCGCTATGACCCACAGTATGAAGAGCAGGGCCACGATTATCCCTATGCCTATGTGCGCTGGACCGAACAGCGCAATATGCAGGCATTTGTCCAGTTGCTCGCCGAACAACGGGTGCAGGTCGGCCCGCTGATCAGCCACCGCTTTGCAATTGATGCTGCGCCAGCGGCCTATACCCTCATTGACGGCAGCACGGGCGAGCCGTTCCTGGGCGTTGTGTTGACCTACCCGCCACCGGCCGAGCTGCACCAGCGGGTCGATTGCCGCACCATGCTGAGCCATGATACACAGCCGAGCCAACGACCGGCACCGCACATTCAGTCAGTGCGGCTGGCGTGCTGGGCGCCGGCAGCTTTCCCCAGAGCACGCTGTTACCCATCCTCAATCAGCTCGAGGCGGTCGAGCTGATTGGCATTGCCAGCGCCAGTGGCCTGAGTGCGCGAAGTGCGGCCGAACGCTATAGCTTTGCTTATTGCACCAGCGACTGGCAAGCACTGCTGCACGACCCGTCGATCAATACCGTGGCGATTGTCACCCGGCACCACCTGCACGCCCGCCAGGTGCTTGCCGCGCTCGTAGCCGGCAAGCACATCTTTGTGGAAAAGCCGCTCTGTCTCAACGAGAGCGAACTCGACGCGATCACCATCGCCTACCATGCCGCCAGCCAGCGTGCGACCAGTCTGGGAGCTCCGCCGCCGCTGCTGATGGTTGGCTTTAACCGCCGCTTTGCCCCCTTTATCCAGGAACTGCAACAGCAGCTGCAACGGGTGACCGAGCCGCTTATGCTGCACTATCGCGTTAATGGTGGGTTTATCGCGGCAGAGCACTGGACCCAGGACCCAGCACAAGGCGGCGGTCGCTTGCTGGGCGAAGGCTGCCACTTTATCGACCTGCTGATCTGGCTGGCCGGCAGCCATGTGCATCGGGTTACGACCTATGCGCTGGCCGCTGGAGCGCAAAGCGGTCGCAGTGTTGGGGCGTTGCAGCGCAACGTGCCAAGCGACAATCTACTGGTCGTGCTGGAGTTTGCCAACGGTTCGCTGGCCCATCTCACCTATGTCGCCAATGGTGACCGCAACCTGGGCAAAGAGTATCTCGAGGTCTCCGGTGGTGGGCTATCAGCCCGTCTCGATGATTATCGCCGGTTGCAGATACACCATGGGCGAACACATATTGAGCGCCAGGCCTGGCTGCGTCAGGATAAGGGCCATCGTGCCACTTGGCAGGCCCTGGTGCGCACGCTCACCCAGGGCGAACCCGTGCCGATGACCTTTGCCAGTGTGCATCAGAGCACCGCCGTAACGCTGGCCGCACAGCGCAGCCTGCTCAGCGGTGCCCCCGTTGAAGCGATCTGAGCGTTGGAGCGAATTTCGTAGGTGCGGCGTGCAGCCGCACGGCGGTCGGGACGACCGCACGCAGGTCGGACGTGGGCGCGAAGCGTAGGTGCGGCGTGCAGCCGCACAGCGGTCGGGACGACCGCATGCAGGTCGAACGTCGGCGCATGAACGTCGTCGGCGCGAAGCGTAGGTAG
>JAAURD010000053.1 GCA_012034075.1 Chloroflexaceae bacterium
TCCAGATTGCTAGCCCGCGGTCAGGCGCCGGCTGCACCGGCTACCCTGCGTGTGCGGGCCGGGCTGATCGCTGGTCTGCTCAGTTATGGCCCGATAGAGCAGCTCTGGGACATGCAGGCGGTGCTGCCGATGCCCGATGCCCGCTTGCCGCTGGCACTGCTAGGCCGCGCACAGCAGCAGCACCCGCACTGGCGCCAGCTGCTGGAGCACTACTGGTGCCCGGTCAGCGCTGGCCGCTTCTGGTTTGGCGATGAAGACGAGGAAGACTTGCAGCAGGTATCGCTGCCCCATGACTTTACCATAGCCCGTTACCCCACCACCAATGCCGACTTTGCCTGCTTTGTGGCTGCCGGTGGCTATGAGCAGGAGCAGTGGTGGACACCCCAGGGCTGGCAATGGCGTCAAAAGCAAGGTCTGGATAGGCTCTACCCTGGTCTGATCGCCGGTGAAAGGCGTTTCGATAACCCGCTACAACCCGCTGTCTGGGTCAGCTGGTATGAAGCGGTGGCCTACTGTCGCTGGCTGACCCATCAGGGCCACACCCAGAGCTGGCTGGCAGCCAACTATGCAATCCGCTTGCCCACCGCGCTGGAGTGGGAACGCGCTGCCCGTGGCACGGCGCCAGGGCGCTACCCCTGGGGCGATACGCTACCGCCGGATAGCGAGCGGGTCAATGGCAAGGAGACCGGTCTGGGCTGCACCTCGCCGGTCGGCTGCTTTCCGCAGGGCGTGGCAGCCTGTGGGGCACATGAGATGCTTGGCAATGTCTGGGAGTGGACGGTAACACTGAATGGGCACGATCAAGAACCAAAGCCCATGGAAGATGGAGACCCCAGCGATTGGATACGTCTTAAGGGTTATGATTGGAGTGGTTATATTCTTCAAATGAGCTCTGATTTGCGCGGAAAGAACTTCGGCTGGGTCGATGGCGGGGGTTTCCGTCCTGGGTGCTTTCTTGTGGTCATCTCATAATGTCTTCTGGCTTCTGTGTTCTGATTTCTGGTTTCTGAATCCTGATTGCTGTGGAGTGATGCATCAGCCCCACAGCAACGCACCGTGCAGGGGAGCGCAAACCCTGGGGGTCTGGGGGCGATGCCCCCAGCCGCCGGCGCCGGTTGGGATACAAACATTTGTTCTGTTCTTAGATATTGCATATTCAGGGGTGCAAGCCCTTATCGTTGGGTTATCTCTTGCCTACTCACCCTGTGGGGGTGGAGCGCCTCTCAAGGCTCGGTTTTTTGGCTTAGTACAGCATTGCGTTCATCCATGGCGAAATTCCTTCACGGATCAGAGGTAGGTGCGGCTTGTAGCCGCACGTGCTCGCATAGCGAATCCAAACGTGCGCCGCCAGGGTCCTCAGAACAGCAGGTTCTGTGCCAATTTCGGCAATCATTTCTGCAATGCGGTACTTAGATATGGGACACACCAAATGGCGTTCATCTCCATACACATAGGCTCAGATTCTGTTTTGTAGGGGTGCAGCGTGCTGCGCCCAACGGACACCGCGAATGGCTTATCAGTTGATTCACCCCAAAACACACGAAGGCCACAAAGAAGAGACTACGGCTTTGCGCCTTTGCGTGAGCCAATTATCTTCCCCGCGCTACCCACTTGACGAACAGTCTCCCTTTGCGTATCATACCTGCGGTTGTTCTCTGTTACACGTAGCGGCCCGTTAGCAAACAAGGAGAATTGGCAATGCGATGGCAACGACTCTGCTTGCTTTTGTTGATGATTACAACGATAGGTCTCTTCAGTAGCGCCTGTGTCACCCGCCGTGCCGCCACCCCGCAGGGCACGGAAACATCCGAAGCGAGCACGCCGGCCGAACCCACACCCACCGAGGGCGTGGCCCTGGATGACGAGCAAGAAGTAGCCGTGGCGGGCTATGCCTTTCAGCCACCGGCCGGGTGGACCGTCGAAACCCAGCAGCATGCTACCGTGCTCATCCCGCCCGATGCCGATAGCACCACCGGCCCGGCAATTGTGATCACGGTTGATCTGCTGGAACAGCTCAATATTGAAGGTGTTGATCCCGATGAAGTGACCACGCTCGATGCCCTGGTCGAGGCGGTTGATATCAGCTTGAACCAGGAGACGACCGAGATCACGATAGAGTCTCTTAGCGAGACGACCGTAGATGAAATTGTGGTAGCCACCGCTCCCTTTGAGGGTATTGGCTTTGGTGATATCGAAGATGTCTTTCGTGGACGGATGGCGGTGGGCATGGTCGATGATACCCGCGGCCTGGTGATGCTTGGCCTGGCTACGCCGGCCGATACCTGGCAGCACGATGAAGCCTTCGACGCTGTGCTTGGCTCGCTGCGCTTTTTTGAGGCGACCCAGAGCACCGAGGACGAGGACACGGAAAGCCCATAGTGAAGGTCGGTGCGACGTACACCGCACGCAGCCGTAGGTGCGGCTTGGCAGCCACACGCAGCCGTAGGTGCGGCGTGTAGCCGCACGCAGCTGATAACGGCACAACATGTCTGGCATGGCGAGAACCGCTGCGGGTCGCGGTCGGCGCGGCGGCTGCAAGCGGCGCCTCCATCATTGCCCGCGCCAGCGACAAGGCGGCTGCTGCCCGCGTTTGCGCAGCTCATAGCGGCGCCTCCATTGCCCGCGCCAGCGGCAAGCGGCGCCTCCATTGCTGATACGTGCGTGCGGTCGTCCTAACCGCCGTGACTCCCCTCGCCCTTTGTGGGAGAGGGGCCGGGGGTGAGGGGTTGCAGCCCACGTCTCATAGCGATGCTTGCCATTTGGTATCATTCGATCAACGTGGGCAGACCACTAGAACAGCAACGCATCAACCACGCTGCCCACCGGCCATACGCTATCACCTTCGGGAATAATCAGCAACGCATTGGCCTGTACCAGGCTGCGCAGCGAACCGCTGCCCGTGCCAATGCCCTTGGTGCTGGCGATATAGCCCTGGCCCTCACGCTGCACATGCGCACGCACATACTGCCGCTGTGGAGCGCTGATCTGTGGCTCTTGCAACGTCACCGCAACCAGCCGGTGCTCTTCATAGGGCATACCCCGTAGCTTTTGTATCAGCGGGGCCACAAACAGCTCAGCCAGGATCAGCGCATCCAACGGATCGCCAGGGAGACCTAGCAGCGTTACCTGACCGATGCGCCCCGACCAGAGCATACGCCCCGGCCTGATATGCAGCTGCCAGGTCTCGCCCTGATAGCGTTGCATCAGCCCGGCCAGAATCGTTTCCACACTGACTGAACCCATACCGGTCGATATGAGCACCAGGTCGGCGCCATCGCTAATCGCCGTCTCAATACGCTGATACAGTTCGGACTGATGATCGCGCACAATGCTATAGCGCAGCGGTTGAGCACCCTGATCGGCAACAAAGGCGGCCAGCGCCGGTGTATTGGCATCGCGTACCTTGCCCGGCGTCAGCGAACGGCCCGGCGCCAGCAACGCATCCCCGGTGGGGAGCAGCGCCACGCGTGGCCGACGCACCACCTGCACATAGGGTATACCCAACGCACACAGCAGCCCGACCTCGGCCGGTCGCAAGAGCTTACCCGCTGGAATAACCAGCGCCTGGTCCGGCACATCCTCGCCCACATCACGGATATGCTGACCTTCGACCACCGGTTGCATAAAGGCCACACACGTATTGGGACGCTCTTGTACATCCTCTCGTGGTAGCACCGCACTGGCGCCACCGGGCAGCACCGCGCCGTTCATCACCCGAATGGTGCTGCCCGGCACAATGATTGGCGTAATTGGCCCGCCGGCGGTCACCACTCCGGCAATCGGCAGCACCACCGGATGATCGGGCGACGCCTGCGCCAGGTCGTTGGCAACCACCGCAAAGCCATCTACCGCAGCACTCTTAAACATGGGCAAGGCATGCGGTGCATACACATCCTGGAGCAGCACATAGCCAGCCGCCGCTTCACTGACAATTTCTATCGCATCTAGCACCGCACAACCAGCAAGCAGACGCGCAAGCGCCGCTTCAACGGAAAGTTCAATCATACTGACACATTGCCCCCACAACCAATCGGACCATCACAAAACGGTATGCTCTTCCCATTATACTACATCAGCCTGAACATCTGCATGGCAAACAAGATTCACGTTGGCTCAGGATGTATTTTATGGTCACCGTGCAGTACCACGGTACTACCCTGTCCTGGTTCTCTGCTTGCCCCATAGTACCATGGTACCATACCCTACGATGCTGCTGTCTTGCTGCAGGCGAGCAAAAAGAGTGGGGTATAGACCCACGATTAGCAGAACATGTTCACCTGAAAACCCAGGAGACACCCAGAATACTGTACGTTCGTACAGTATTTGATCGTGCCAACTGTACCTTTTCTGCACCTGTCACTGTACTTTGGTACAGTGACAGGGCTGGTACTTTTTTGCTATGATCACACTAGGACGTACCATACGCACCAGATCTCTTGATCTGGGCAACGTCTCCACAAAGTGACATGAGCGGCAAACGATTGATACCAACATTCTTGTGAAATGAGGTGGCTCTTACTATGAACGACCGTACATTCAGCCAGACAGTTTTTCGGACATGCAGATTTGTAGTGACTGCATTGATCATTACCCTGTTGATCGGCGGCACGTTGTTGATCGGCAATCCGAGCGCGGTCTACGCAGCAACGTATACCGTAGACACCACCGCAGATGGTAACGATGTCGATACCAGCGATGGGATATGTGCAACCAGCGGTGGTCAATGTACCCTGCGAGCAGCGGTACAGCAGGCCAACCAGACCGCATTGATAGACGACGAGATTACCGTACCCTCAGGGACGTATGTGTTAACCCTGGGCGATATTGTGGTTGAAGATGCCGTGGTTATTCGCGGCGTTGGAGCCACCAAACCGATCATCAATGGTAATAATGGTGACCGTATTTTTACGGTTGAGGGTAACTACGAGAACCAGAATACGCAGATTACGATCATGAATCTGCTGCTGCAAAATGGCAACGCCAGCGGTGCCAGCTATGGCAACATCGGTGGCGCTATTCTCAACCTCGCAATCCTTAATCTGGAAAACGTCGAGATTCGCAACAATCGTGCCCAGGAGGGCGGTGGTATTTACCACCTTGGTTCAGATAGCTATGATTTTCTGACAGTGACTGGTTCGATCATCAGCGAGAACACTGCTGCTGCCGAAGGCGGTGGTGTGTATATTCGGGGCAAAGCCCGGATTGAAAATAAAGCCGACCAGTCATTGATCACCAAAATCGAGAGCAACCAGGCATCCGCCGGTGGCGGTCTCTTTCTGCTGGCCGGAGCCGATGTAACGCTCAAGGGTGATGCCACCGGTCTGGTAACCCCGCTGATTGTTGGTCGCAACACGGTGAGCAATAGCGGTGGCGGTATCTATAACAATGCCACATTAAAACTTGAAGGTGTGAAAGTTGAGCGCAACAAAGCTAATCTAAAACACGGCGGTGGTATTTTTAATGATAGAGGCAATCTCACCGTCAATCATAGCGATATCTACCTGAACGAAGCCTTTACGCCCTTTACCGATACCTGGAACGGGCATCAGACGGTGCCCAACTATTGGGGCACTGGTGGCGGTATCGCTAACTTCAATGGCGGCAATATTATCGTTACGGATACCTCTATTCGTACCAATAAGGCCACCACCGAGGGTGGTGGGATTACCAACAAAGGCAGTGGTCGAATGCAGCTGGTCCGTGTTACCATCAGCAATAATGAAGTCACCGGAGCCTGGCTCAAATATTACAGTGTCAATGCCAAACCGCCTGAAGTCTATGGCAATGGCGGTGCTATCTTATCCCAGAGTACTGGTGATACAGAAATCTATGACTCGCGCATTATTGGCAACACTGCTGGTCATGGTGGCGGCGCCGTGGACAATACCGCAGACCTCGAAATTTATGATACGTTGCTCGATGAGAATACCGCCGGTGCTCACCCCGACAGCAAGGGCGGTATTGGCGGGGCTATCTATAACTACACGGGCAAGCTCTATATTTATCGTTCGGTCTTTCGCAATAACGCGACCAACGATAGTGGCGGGGCTATTTTTAGCGCGAGTGGCACAGCCACTATCGACGATAGCGCCTTTATTGGCAATAAAGCCAAAAGCCAGGGGGGGGCCTTCTACAATACTGCCCGTGTTCGCACCGATCAGTGGGGAAGCTGGTATTCGTGGTCACCTGGCGTGATTAACCTGACCAATGTTACCATCAGTGGCAATATCGCCGGCTGGCGTGGTGGTGCTATTCTCCAAAACAATGAAAATAAGCCACGTGCAGGTACCAAAAATGGCATCCATTTGAGCAATGCTACCATAGTCGATAACCGAGCCTACGATTACGGTGGCATCGCCAATGTCTTCAATGAGAATCTTGATCCCTGGAGCGGTTGGGATGATAGCTGGATCCGCAATAGCATTATTGCCGATAACCTGCACCGCTATATCGAGGGCAACTCGGATTTACCCGGTATGGTCGATAAGCAATGTGTTAGTGAAGGCTTTCCATCGGCCCAGCCCTTCACTTCAAACGGCTACAATATTGCGAGCGATAATTCGTGCAGCAGCTGGTTCACTCGGAGCACCGACCGCAACAATACCGACCCACTGCTCGGCACATTGGAAGAGCAAGACGGCAACAATCGGCTGCTCTTTACCCAGGTCTATCCATTGCTGGTGGGCAGCCCGGCAATCAATCCCGGTTCCTCCAACGGCGCAACCAATAATGACCAGCGTGGCTTCAGTCGTGAAGGCAACCGCGATATTGGCGCTTTTGAAGTGCGCAAGCCAGTTGTGTCCAACGATAACATTGGTACGCCCTTCCAGACACCGATTACGATTGACTTGCTCGCCAATGACAATGATCCCGATGATGGTACCCTTGACCGCACCAGTGTGGTCATTACCAACCCGGCTCAGGGGACAATCGTGAATCATAGTGATGGTACGGTGACCTATACGCCGCCTAACGGCTTCACCGGTACGGCCACCATGAACTACACCGTCAAAGACAATCATGGCCATCAGTCCAATAGCGCCCAGCTACAGGTGGTTGTATCGAATGCCAGCACCCCGTCGGCGATTGGCGATAGCGCGACCACGGGCCATGCCGCACCAGTTGCGATTGATGTCCTGGCCAATGACGCCGCACCGGTCGGTCATACACTTATCACCGATACGGTGGAGATACGCACTGGTAGCGGTTATGGGCCAAATAATGGCACTATTGTTAGTGTCAATGACAGCACCGGTGAGATCACCTATCGCCCGAACGTTGGTTTTGGTGGCATCGATACATTCCAATATCGCGTTAGAGCCAGTAACAATAACTGGTCCAACTATGCCCAGGTCAGTGTCACCGTTGCAGGCAATAACCCACCCATCACCCAGGAAGATACCGGCACGGCCTCGACGTTGCGACCATTGATCATCTATGTTCTGGCCAACGATAGTGATCCCAACCCTGGCGATACGCTTGACCCTGCCAGTGTACGTATCACCGTGCAACCACAACATGGTACAGCTATCGTCAATCCCAATGGTACGATTAAATACACTCCAGACTTGGATCAACTCGGCATCAAGACGCTACGGTATACCGTAAAAGATAACCACGGCCTGGTATCCGCCGAGACCCTGGTCACAATCAATGTAGTTGCGGGTGCATTACCAGAGGCATATGATGATACTGTCAATGTCCTGTATGAGCAACCGCTCTCGATTGATATATTGGGCAACGACGTTGAACCGGATATCGACGGGATTTTGAATCCATCAAGTGTCTTAACCGGCGACGACTGTGACCCCGATAGTGGTACCGACTGTGTACAACCCAGCCATGGCACGATTGAGGTGCAGACTGATGGTCGTGTTCTGTATACGCCCAATGCTGGCTATAGTGGTCCCGACACCTTCCAATATACCGTCGCCAATCAGAATGATTTGCGCTCGAATATGGCCACAGTGACGATTAATGTCAGTCCGAAAGAAGATGTGCTGGTGGCACCGGCCAGTTTGAGCATTGATGAGAACGGTGGTACCGACACCTTTACCATCACCCTGACAGCACCGCCCACCGTTGAGGTGACCCTGGCCCTGACCAATACCAATGTCGCTGCCTGTCGCATGTTCACTTCATCCGTGACATTGGACCCCAGCAACTGGGAAGATGGCGTTGGCGTAACCGTCGATGCTATCGACAACATCTTTGCCAATGGCGATCAGTCCTGTACTATTCAAGTGGGCAACGCCAGCAGCGTCTCGGCACGCTACAATGGTCTGACCCCTATCCCCAATCAGGTAGATGTCACCGTCATCGATGAGGATACCGCAGCCGTAGTGGTGTCACCCACCAGCCTGACGCTGAGCGAGCCCGACGATACCGCAACCTTCACGGTGTCGCTCACCAGCGAGCCGCTGGCCGATGTGACGGTTGCTTTCACCAGCACCGACACCACCGAGTGTACCGTGCCAGCCAATGTGACGCTCACCAGCGCCAACTGGCAAAATGGTCTGCCCGTTACGGTGAGCGCCCTGAACGATGACCTGGCCGATGGTCCGCAATCCTGTCTGATTGAAACCACCATCAGCAGTGCCGGCAGCGACTATACTGGCCAGGATCCGGCCGACGTCAATGTCACCGTGCAGGATGACGATAGCGCCGGTGTTGTCGTGTCACCCACCAGCCTGACGCTAAGCGAGCCATCTGACACAGGCAGCTTTACCGTGGCACTCACCAGTGAGCCGCTCGCCGTTGTGACGATTGCCATGACCAGCACCGACACCACCGAGTGTACCGTGCCAGCGTCCATCACGCTCACCAGCGCCAACTGGAGCGATGGCCTCAACGTCACCGTGAGCGCTGTGGATGACGATTTTGCTGATGGTGCCCAGAACTGCATCATTGAAACCGCCATCATTTCGGCGAGCAGTGAGTATGACGGTATCGACCCGAACGATGTCAGCGTCACCGTAGCAGATGATGACACCGCCGGTATCGTTGTTGCGCCGACCAGCCTGACCGTGAGCGAGCCCGATGACACGGCCACGTTCACGGTGGCGCTGACCAGCGAGCCGCTGGCCGCTATGACGCTTGCGCTGACCAGCACCGACACCACCGAGTGTACTGTGCCAGCGTCCATCACGCTCACCAGCGCCAACTGGACCAGCGGTGTCAGCGTCACGGTCACCGCGCAGGACGATACCGTTGCCGATGGTGCGCAGACCTGCATCATTGAAACCGCCATCAGCTCGGCGAGCAGTGAGTATGACGGCATCGAGCCGGACGATGTCACGGTGACCGTCGAAGATGACGAAATCGCCACGGTCGTCGTATCGCCCACCAGCCTGCTGGTGAGCGAGCCAGCTACCACGGCGAGCTTCACGGTGACGCTGACCAGCGAGCCGGTAGCCGCGGTGACGCTTGCGCTGACCACAACCGACACCACCGAGTGTACCGTGCCAACGTCCATCACGCTGACCAGCGCCAACTGGACCAGCGGCGTGAGCGTGACGGTCACCGCCGTGGATGACGACCTGGCCGATGGCAGCCAGAGCTGCACCATCGAAACGGCCAACGCGGTCAGTGTGGACACACCCTACCACAACGTGAGCGTTGCTGACGTGGACGTCACCGTCGAGGACGATGACGCCGCAACCATTAGCGTTTCGCCAACCATGCTCCTGGTGAGCGAACCGGCGGTCACGGCGGCCTTTACCATTGGCCTGTCCACCGAACCCATTTCCGATGTCATGATCACGCTGACCACAACCGACACCACCGAGTGTGCTGTAGCGGACTCGGTCATCCTAAACAGCGCCAACTGGGAAGGGGTCACGGTCACTGTGACCGCCGTGGATGACAACCTGGCCGATGGCAGCCAGACCTGTGTGATTGTGACCAGTGCCGCCGACAGCGCCGGTACGCCCTACGATGGCGTCAGCGTTGAGGATGTCACCGTCACCGTCGCCGATGATGAAATCGCCGCCGTCATCGTTGACCCGACGAGCCTGAGCATCAGCGAACCCGCTGGCAGCGACAGCTTTACCATCGCGCTCGCCAACGAACCCGTGGCGGATGTCACGATTGTGCTGACCAGCACCGACACCACTGCCTGTACCATCGCCGACAGCTCCGTCACCCTGACCAGCGCAAACTGGGAAGATGGCGTAGCTGTCACTGTTACCGCGGTCAATGACGATGTCGTCGATGGCAGTCAGACCTGTGTGATTGACACCAGCGTCACCAGCAGCATAACTGGTACGGCCTACAACGCACTGGACGTTGCCGATGTCACCGTCACCGTTGCCGATGACGATGCATTTGGTGTCGAAGTGTCATCAACCAGCCTGACCGTCAGTGAGCCAGCCACCACTGATAGCTTTGTGGTGAGCCTGACCAGCGAGCCGACGGCTGATGTAACCATTGCCTTGAGTAGCGATGACACCAGTGTCTGCACTGTGGCCGATAGCTCCATTACGTTAGAGAGCAGCAACTGGGCCGACGGCGTGGAAGTCACCGTCACCGCGGTAGACGACAACCTGGCCGATGGGACACAGACCTGTGTGATTGCGACCACCGTGAGCAGCAGCGATACCGACTATGACGGTCTGGATGCTGCCGATGTCACCGTCACGGTCGAAGACGATGACGTGGCTGCCGTCATCGTTGACCCGACCGAACTGAGCATCAGCGAACCCGCTGGCAGCGACCGCTTCACCATCGCGCTCGCCAACGAGCCGGTCGCCGCTGTGACGATTGCGCTGAGCAGCAGCGACCCCAGCGCCTGCACCATCGCCGAGGACTCGGTGACGCTGGATAGCAGCAACTGGGAAGACGGCGTGGAAGTCACCGTCACCGCCGTGGATGACGACCTGGTCGATGGCAGCCAGACCTGTACGATTGCGACCAGCGTCACCAGCAGCGACGCCGACACGGCCTACGATGGGCTGGACGTTGCCGATGTCACCGTTACCGTTGCCGACGACGATGGCACTGGTATCGCAATCAGTCCTACCAGCATGACGCTGAGCGAACCCGCTGGTAGCGACACCGTCACCATCAAGCTGGACAGCGAACCCACCAGTGATGTGGTGGTCAGCTTCAGCACCAGCACCGATGAGTGTAGCGTTGCTGACAGCGCCACCCTGACCAGCAGCAACTGGGCCGACGGCGTGGAAGTCACCGTCAACGCGGTAGATGACGACCTGGCTGATGGCAGCCAGACCTGTGTGATTGCGACCAGCGTGAGCAGCAGCGATGCCACCTACGACGGCCTGGACCTTGCCGATGTCACCGTCACGGTCGAAGACGATGAAGTGGCCGCCGTCAGCGTTGAGCCCACCGAACTGAGCATCAGCGAACCCGCTGCAACCGGCAGCTTCACTATCGCATTGGTCAGCGAGCCGGTCGCCGATGTGACGATTGACCTGAGCAGCAACGACCCCAGCGAGTGCAGTGTGACTGAAACGAGCGTCACGCTGACCAGCAGCAACTGGGAAGATGGCGTTGTCGTCACCGTCAACGCCGTAGATGACACAGTCGTCGATGGCAGCCGCACCTGCACGATAGAAACCGGCGTGACCAGCAGCGCTGCCGATACGCCTTACGACGGCCTGGACGTTGACGACGTCACCGTCACCGTCGAAGATGATGACGTATCTGCCATCACCCTGTCGGTGACTGAACTGACCCTGACCGAAAACAGCAGCGGTACCTTCCAGCTAACCCTGGAGAGTGCCCCGGTTGGCGCTGTCAGTTTCATTGTCAGCAGCTCCAACCCGGATGTGTGTACGGTCGAGCCAGCCGAGATTACGCTCAATGCCGACAACTGGCAGGATGGAGTCACGGTCGAAGTGACCGCGGTTGACAACGAGAGCACAGACGGCAGCCAGACCTGCACCATCACGATTGAGCCATCGCCAGACAATGAAGGCGACTTTGCCACGATCACTCCGGCCGAGGTGCAAGTCACCGTCACTGACGATGAAGTCGCCGCGATTGACGTGGACATCACAACCATCGAGATCACCGAGGGCAGCAATGGTAGCTTCACCGTAGTGCTGCTGGCCCAGCCAGCCGATGATGTCACCGTGACCCTGACGCCATCGAGCAGTGACATTGATCTGGGCGCTGGACCGGGCAACCCGCTGGTGCTCACCTTCACGCCAGAGAATTGGCATCAGGCCCAAACTGTCACCGTCGTCGTGGTCGATAACGAGACCCTTGATGGGCCACGCACCAGCACCATTACCATCAGCACCAGTGGTGGCGGCTTCGATGCGGTAACCGAGACCGAGATCACGGTGAAGATTACCGACGATGAGGCAAGCAATCCAGCGATGGCGATATCGTTAGCGTGTGATGATCGGGTGGCACCGGGGACGAGCTTGGCCTGTACTGCAGCGTTTACCAACACGGGCAATGTCCGCATCAACACAGTACAGGTACGCCAGAACAACCCGGTGGGTATTTTCAATACCACATTGCAACAGAACACCCTTGATGAGATTGTCACAACCATCGAACAACTGGCACCGGGTGAAAACAGTACGGTAAACTTCACATTACAAGTGCAATCAACAGCACCAGAAGGCATCACCAACGTATCAATACGTGTCCTTGGTACCACCGAGACGGGCGAACAGGTTGAAGCCCAAACGGCAACGCCGGTCCTGGTGCAGTTCTTCCGTTCATACCTGCCCGTCATCCAGCACATCCGACCGCAACTTATTGCGGTCGGTGCGCCCGACCTGGTGGCTCAAGTACGTTTGAGTCCTGACAGTGCCAGCTTGAACGCTGGTGACCCGGTGCTGGTCGAGGTGCAGGTGAGTAATCAGGGGACAGCGGCTACCGAGAGCGGCTTCTGGGTCGATCTCTATCTCAACCCGACGGACGACGCGGCCGTGAACACTCGTTGGGATAGCATCTGCCCTGTGGATATGTGCCACGGTATCGCCTGGCAAGTAGCAGATACGCTGGCTCCCGGCGAAAGTATCACCCTGACATCGACACCAACGAGCTTTGCGGCAGATCACAGCATCTGGTTTGGCTGGTTGCCCAGTGGTGTGACCGACATGTATGTGTACGTGGATAGCTGGCAGCCAGGTTCGGCAACGGGCAGTGTTGATGAAGGCGGCGGCAACGAAACCAACAATCTGGTGCATCTCGGCGGTCTCCAGGTAACCGGTGAAAACCCGGCATTCACCACCGTGAGCGAGACCTTGCCCGAACGCACCACTCCATAGATATCCTTTTCCGGTCGTTCATTGCACAGCGGTCAGGTAACTACAGCCTGCGGCCGCTGTGCGTTTTTGGTTCTGTGCGATACCACGCATCCGTTCACCCACCCGACCTGCCCCGTAGGTGCGGCTTGCAGCCGCACAGCGGTCGGGACGACCGCACGCACGTATCAGCGGTAGGTACGACTTGCAGCCTGCTTTGTAGGGGGCGCAGCGCGCTGTGCCTCTCCAAAGCAGGCGCTCCAAGTGCTATCAAAGCGCATACCAGTGATCACCCGAATTTGGTATTAGGGGCGGCTTGCAGCCGCACGCCGACGCTACAAGCAGCACGTGCGTCATAGCAAGATGGTTCAACCACAAGTACTATTCCCCTATCGCTGGTGTTTTCAGCACCGCGCCTTCGGAGGCAGATGAGACCAGCGCAGCATAACGGGCAAAGGCACCATGCGTGTAGCGCGGTGGGGGCGCCTGCCAGGCCGCTCGACGCGCCTGCATCACCGTATCATCCACATGATAGTCGATACGGCGGTTCTCAAGGTCAATCTCAATCTCATCGCCATCTTCAAGCAGGGCTAGCGGCCCACCACGTGCGGCTTCGGGCGCAATATGGCCGATCATCAGGCCATGAGTAGCCCCGCTAAAGCGTCCATCGGTGAGCAAGGCCACAGCATTGCCCAGCCCCTCGCCAACAATCGCCGCTGTGACCCCCAGCATCTCACGCATGCCAGGGCCGCCGCGTGGCCCCTCGTAGCGAATGACCACGACATCGCCCGGCTGAATCTGCCCGGCTGTGACCGCCTGCATAGCCTCCTCTTCGGCATCAAAGACCCGCGCCGGGCCGCGATGGTGCATCCGCTCAGTGCCAGCAACTTTGATCACGGCGCCCTCCTCGGCAAGCCGGCCACGCAAAATCATCAGGCCACCGGTTGGCTTAAGCGGTGCTCCCAGCGGTCGAATAACCTCCTGACCTGCGGTCGCCACAGCCGTACTGGCCGCTTCCGCCAGCGTCTGACCGCTGATGGTACGGGCCGTGCCATCGAGCAACTGTGCTTCGAGCAGGCGCTGCATAATCACGGGAATACCACCAGCGCGATCTACCTCAACTGCAGTAAAGCGCCCGCCCGGCATCAAATCAACATAGACCGGAGTGCGTGCGCTTATCGTATCAATATCATCAATGCTCAGGGCGATGCCCGCCTCGTGCGCCATAGCAAGCAGGTGCAGCACAGCATTGGTTGAGCCGCCGGTGCTGGCAACACTGGCTATCGCATTGTTAAACGACTGGCGGGTCAGGATATCGCCTGGTTTAATATCCTGCCGCAGAATATCGAGCATAAGCTTGCCACAATGGATGCCAACATCCCCTTTGCGCGGGTCGATTGCAGGTACCGAAGCGCTCCCAGCGGGCGACAGGCCAATGCACTCCATCACCGTCGCCATGGTGTTGGCGGTATACTGGCCGCCACACGCGCCAGCGCCGGGACAGGCTACATTCTCCAGTTCGGTGAGGTCGGCATCAGTGATTCTCCCAGCAGCGGCAGCGCCAATCGCCTCGAAAACATGGCGAATAGTGACTTCGTGTCCTTGCCATTGACCGGGCATAATCGAGCCGCCATAGAGCACCATACTGGGGATATTGAGGCGGATCAGGCCCATAGCGGCGCCAGGAATGGTTTTATCACAGCCAACCAGAGCAATCATCGCATCAAAGAGGTAGGCACGCCCCATCAGTTCAACCGAGTCAGCAATCATCTCACGGCTCATCAACGATGCTTTCATCCCTCGGTGCCATCGTGACGCCATCGCTCACAGCAATGGTGTTAAATTCCATCGGCGTGCCACCGGCCGCCCGCACGCCCTCTTTCACCTTGACGGCAAGTTCACGCAAATGGTAGTTGCAGGGCATGGTCTCAATCCAGGTATTCGCCACGCCAATCAGCGGGCGGGCCAGGTCATCATCCGTAAATCCGATACCCTTAAGCATCGCACGGGCCGCAGCGCGGCTGCGGCCCTGGGTTAAGGTATGACTGCGCAGTTTAAGCTCGTTGTTCATTATGATCCCCTCTCGCTTCGTTCCTGATGCACTTCCGTTTCACTCAGACGTTCGTATTATAGCATGGGATGTTTGTTAAAAGCCACACAACAAACGCTGAACACTGAACTTCTGTGATAGAATAGAGGGAGCGTAAGAGCATGTGTATGCCTATTCTTGAGATCGATTTTCCCGATGATGTGCTGACTCTGCCTGATCAGACCATCGAGTCGCTGACCACACTGGCACGTGAAACACTGGTGGTGCGGCTGTATCAACAGGGTGTCCTTGATGTTACCAGGGCTGCTCAGATACTGGGTCTTTCACCTGACGAGTTTCACCAGACCACACAGACCCATGTATCCGCGCCATACCGAACACCGTTTGGCCCCCGCCTGGCAGAATTTCGCACCAGGGTGCTTGATTCGGGTCTACCAACACTCAACTGGGATAGCATAGCCCATGAGGCAGTTTCTCCGTTCCGCGCCTCCGTACCTCCCTCGTAACCCTGCGTTCCCCTTCGTGCCTCCGTGGTGCATCTCTACGGTGAAAAAGTGTCACCTTGACAATAGCACAAAACCTTGCTATACTAATAGTGTCTTTATGACACTATTAGCAACACTACAGGAGGAACCGTATGAGCATCTTTCAGCCAACACGATTAACCTGCGATACCGTCTCGCTGGATATTGCGGGCCTGCGCCAGGGATGGTACGCCGACGCCTACTTTCGCAATATCGTCACCATTTTGCAGACATTGGCCGAGCAAGGGTATGGGTTCGCCGGCCATTCACAGCGACTGGCCGGCCAGGGCTATGACCCGCAAGGCGCCGATATTGGCAATATGGTCGTGGAAATGCAGTGGTTTACCCGTCGCAAGCCCTACTCCGTG
This sequence comes from Chloroflexaceae bacterium, assembly GCA_012034075.1. Lineage (GTDB taxonomy): Bacteria > Chloroflexota > Chloroflexia > Chloroflexales > Chloroflexaceae > JAAURD01. Next base: position 16,169 of record JAAURD010000053.1, read on the forward strand.
GTGGCCGGCGTCGATATTGCCCTGCTGATGCTGGAGCATGGCACTGGCTATTATGCGCCCGATGGCCGCTTTATCTCCACCTATGCTCACTATGATGTTGAAGCGGTGCAGGACGGCGTGCTGGTGCGGTATGAGGGCAACCCGCAGCAGGTCCAGCCGGTGCTCAAAGTGCGCGGGCGCTATCGCGATGTCGCCGCCCTGGAAACCACCACGGTTGGCGTGCTCAGCCGTGCCACCCGCGTTGCTACCAACGTCTACCATGTCATGCGGGCTGCCCGTGGCAAGCCCGTGCTCTTTTTTCCCGCCCGTTTTGATGATTATACCGTCCAGGCGCTGGATGGCTACGCCTACTTCATTGGCGTGCAGCGATACAATCACGATTACCAGCAGCACGTGGGTTGCTTTGTCTCCACCGATGCCCAGGGCAGCTGGTGGGGCGGTCGCGGTGGCGGCACCCTGGCGCATGCCGCTATCTCCGCCTTTCTGGATGATACTGCCGAACTGATGCTCGCCTTTGCCGCAATCTTACCGGTAGAAACACCGCGTATTGCCCTAGTCGATTACGATAACGATTGTGTTGGCACCACGCTGGCTGTGATGGATGCCATGTTTGCGCGTTATCGCACTTCCATCGATGCGGGGCAGACCGATGAGGCCCAACGCTATCAGCTCACTGGCGTGCGTCCCGATACCAGCAATGCCCTGCGTGATGTGAGTGTCCCACCGCTCGGCGCAAAACAGCTCGATATGGGCGTCAACCCACGGCTCATCTTTGCCCTGCGCGAAGCTATCGACAGCGCCTGGCAACGCTGGGAGCTGGGTGCTGACTGGCGTGAACGCGCCCGCCAATGGTGTCAGAACGTGCGCATTGTTGCCACCGGCGGCTTTAACGCAGAACGCATCAGCCAGTTTGAGTCCATGGGCGTCCCGGTCGATATCTATGGCGTCGGCTCATCGCTCTTCTCCAACAGCGACAGTGATGGCACCAACAATGATTACACCGCTGATACCGTGCGGGTGCAGCTCGCAGGCCAGTGGTATGCCATGGCCAAAGTCGGCCGCGCAGCCTGCCACAATCCCGATCTCGAGGTCGTATCACGTGCAACGCAAACGTAAGGGGCGCGGCGTGTACTATGGCGAACGCCATTGTCTTGCATAAGCGTACATGATCATGCTATGATGAGAAGGAGTATCGTATCGCTCAACCAGAACAGCAAAAAAGGAGGAAGAATGGTCTCCAAATGGGTACGTGCTGGGATCAGTGGGGCGATAGCCTTTCTCATCGCCAATATCGTGAGCAATATCCTGTTCTTTCAACTTGGACGGGGTATCCTTTTTGAACATGAACAACAAAGTGACAAGCTCATTGCGGTGCTGTTTGAAATGGAACCACTCCCACTCATGTTTACCAACGGGGTATTGTATCTGTCTCTTGCAGCAGGTATTGGTGTTATTCATGGGCTGGTGTTTGCCCTTATCGAGCCGGTTTTGCCACAGCATACGCTCAGCCGAGGGCTTGCCTTTGCTGCGATTGTGTGGGCCTTGATGGCGCTGTATTTTGAATTTCATGCACCATTTAATATGTTTGGTGAACCAGTGATCCTTGTCCTGGTGGAACTGGTTTTCTGGGCAGTGGTGCTGGCGACCGAGGGGATTATCCTCTCGTTTGGCTATGGTGCCAGCCGTTCGGAGCGCTATCAGCATGCGTAGTGGCACAGCGAGTTGCTACCACTATGCCACAGTTCATCACAGAAAACCAGGAAAACGTATCCAGAGCACGCAGGATATGGTATCATGGAAAGGATAGAAAGAGCGAAGCGTGTACTGTACAATCAGAGGTTGCACACCAAGCCTAAATAGACTATACTAGTATTCTGGCTTGTGGCAACACGGGAAGTCCTATCACGATGTTTGAAAGTCTCTCAGACCGACTTCAGGGCGTTTTCCAAAAACTCGGCAGCAAAGGCCGGCTCGACGAGGAAGATGTACGCGAGGGCATGAAGCAAGTGCGCATGGCCCTGCTTGAAGCCGATGTGAACTATAAAGTAGTCAAAGACTTTGTCGCACGGGTCACCGAACAGGCAGTCGGTGAAGAGGTGCTCCAGAGCCTGACGCCCGACCAGCAGGTGGTCAAAATTGTTCATCAAGAACTGATCCAGCTACTGGGCGAAACCCATGCGCCCCTTGCGGAGGCCAAACCAGGGCCAACCATTTTGATGCTGATCGGTTTGCAGGGGACTGGTAAAACCACCCTTGCGGCCAAACTGGCCCTGCACCTGCGCCGCAAAGGCAAGCGGGTGTTGCTCGTAGCCGCCGACGTCTATCGGCCAGCGGCTATCACCCAGTTGCAATCGCTGGGCAAGCAGCTCAGTATCCCGGTCTATAGTGAGGGCACCGATGCGCGTCCTCCCGATATAGCGCGTCATGCGCTGGAACAGGCGCGGCAGGACTTGGCCAATGTGGTGATTATTGACACCGCCGGGCGCTTACAGATTGATGAGCGCTTGATGGACGAGCTGCGCGAGATCGAGGCTACCGTTCAAGCCACCGAACGCATCCTGGTGGTTGATGCCATGACGGGTCAGGAAGCCGTGAAGGTCGCCGATGCCTTCCACCAGCAGATCAACCTGACTGGCGTGGTGATGAGTAAAATGGACGGCGACGCCCGTGGCGGTGCAGCCCTTTCAGTACGCGCCGTCACCGGCCTGCCGATCAAATTCTTGAGCACCGGCGAAAAAGTTGACGGCAACACGCTCGAAGTCTTCCATCCCGAACGTCTGGCCTCACGCATTCTGGGCATGGGCGATGTCTTATCGCTGATTGAACGTGCCGAGCAGCTGTATGACGAGGATCAGGCCAAACAGATGGAAAAGAAGCTGCGGAAAGGCAGTTTCGATTTTGAGGACTTCTTGAATGCCATGCACCAGATGCGCAAACTTGGCCCATTGCAGCAAATTATCGGCATGATCCCGGGTCTTAGCAATCTGGCGCGTGATGAAACCATGATTGACGAAAGTCATCTCAAACGGATCGAGGCGATCATCTTTTCGATGACCCTCGAAGAACGCCGCCACCCGGAGATTATTAAACCGAGTCGCCGTGAACGTATTGCCCGTGGCAGTGGCACATCGATGGAAGATGTGAACGCACTGATTAAACAGTTTAAAGAGATGCAGCGTATGCTCAAAAAGATGTCGCGTTCCGGTGGCAAAGGCAAAGGCAAAGGCAAAGGCGGCGACCAGATTAACCCACAGGATCTCATGCGTATGTTACGTTAGTGAAAGGAGTCAGACCAGCAACTATGGTCAGAATACGTCTTCGCCGAACTGGCAAGACCAGGCAGCCACATTACCGCGTGGTCATTGCTGATTCACGTGCACCACGCGATGGTCGGTTTATTGAAATTATTGGTCATTATAGTCCAGTACGCCAGCCCAAAGTGCTTGAAATCAAAGCCGACCGGGCACGCTACTGGCTTGGGGTCGGGGCAAAACCATCCGATACCGTTTTTTATCTCTTGAAAAAGGTCCAGATTCTCGATGATGAGGGCAATATCATACCAGCCGACGAGACCACCGAAGCAGTAGCCGAACCGGTGCCGCAAGTGGTCCTTGCACCAGCAGCGCTTGACAGCGATAACGATGAAGCGGTCGAAGATCCTCCATATGAAGATGAGTATGATGACTCAGTGGTAACCGTCGATGATACCGTTTCAGATGATGTCGATGAGTCAGAGATGACCGCTGATGCGTTGGATGAGTCTGAACCCGTTGAGATTCAACGATAAGGTGCGGTCAAAACACAACTATGAAAGATCTGCTTGAATATATTGCACAAACGCTTGTTGATAACCCCGAACAGGTTCGGGTCAAAGAGCGTAGCGGTCGGTACACCATCACCTATGAACTATCAGTGCATTCTAGCGATACCGGGAAAGTGATTGGGCGTCAAGGACGGGTCGCCAAAGCGATGCGTGATTTGATGAGCGTTGCCGCCGCACGCCAGAACAAACGTGTTCATGTGGACATCAAATAGTCCCAATCCGGATGAATTGCTGTTGATTGGTCGTGTTGGGACGGCCTTTGGCGTGCATGGGCAAATCAAGTTCTTTGCCGTCACCGACCGTCCCGATCATCTCATCCGTCATGTACGGACGGTCTATATCGGCCAACGTTATGCGCCATACACCATCCAGCACATCTTTGAGCATAAGACCGGCTTATTCATTCTACGATTCAAAGAGATTACCACCCGTGAAGCTGCCGCCGAACTGCGCAATGCCGATGTCTATATGCATCAGAACCAGGCCGCTCCACTGGACGAAGATGAGTACTTTTTGCATGACCTGTATGGTCTCAGGGTCGAAAGCACCGCAGGTGAGCCTGTAGGCACCGTCACCGATGTGCTGCAAACCGGTGCCAACGATGTCCTGGTGGTTACCCGCGAGGGTCAACCGGATGCGATGATCCCGATGATTCGCGATGTCATTGCCCAGCTTGACATTGCCAATGGTTGTGTGGTCATCCGTGTCATCGACAATCTGCTCTAACAGCGTGTGCGAGCATGCCTGCTCGTTTGCGCCTCCCAACAACCCATTATGTCTGCGCCGCAACGCCATCCCATCCGCGATCAATTAGCCCAGATCATTGCTGACAACGCCGACCAGACCTGCCAGCAGCTGACCCCCGCGCAATGGCATCACCTGGTGCGAGCCGCCAAAGGCCATGGCCTGCTGCCGTTGCTCTATCATCGATTGCAGCGTGCGGGCAATCTCTCGTTACTGCCCTCCCATCTCCAGCTGATTCTGCGCACCGGCTACTATCACACCGCATCACGCAACACCCTGCTCTACCGTGACCTGCACGACCTGCTGAGTGCCTGGTCGTACACATCCATACCGCCACCGGTGCTAATCAAAGGCGTTGTGCTCGCTCAGACAGGCTATCCCCAGATTGCGCTGCGCCCCATGAACGATATCGATCTGCTTGTTCCATCCGAGCACGTGCTTGCTGCTTTGCGCGTCATGCAGTCGATCAACTACCGCCTGTTTCTGGTCAGTCATCATCTGGTGCTGGGCAGTACCCACCCACCCCGCACCCATGTAGACCTGCATTGGAGCCTGTTCTATCGCGATACGCAGGGTGACCCACCGCCGCTGGCATGGTTCTGGCAGCAGGTGCAACCGTTCACCCTATCTGCTGCCAGCAGCCACGCCAGCACGTGCCATGCCCAGCAGCTATCGACCACAGCCCACGTACTCTATCTTATCGCCCATCTGGGCATTCAGCACGAGGGCCGCCATGCCCGCTTGCTCTGGTTCTACGATCTGCATCTGCTGCTCAGTCAGCAGCAACACCCCATTGATTGGGATGCCCTGCTTGACCGTGCGGCAACCTGGGGCTGGTCGGCTATGCTCGCCGACATACTGACGCTGACGCACCAGACCTTTGCTACTACGCTCCCCTTGTGGGTGCTCCCCGCGCTACATCGCGCTGCCTATACGGAGGATGGTGTGAGACGACACACTGCCATCCGGGTCGGCGGTGTCATTGATGTCTTGCGGGCGCTTAGCTGGTCACAACGCCTGGTGCTGCTGCCAACTCTGCTGCTTCCCAGCCCTGTCTATATCCGTTCACGTTATCCTACGCGCTGGCCCTGGCTCTGGCCACTCGCCTATCCCTACTGTTGGGCAGACCTCGCGTATGACATGGTACGAGCGGGAAGCGCAAAGCGTCGGCGCGTTGAAGCGTCGGCGCGTTGAAGCGCAACGCATTGGAACGCACGTCGTCGGTGCCGCTTGCAGCCGCACGGCGACGTTACAAGCAGGTGCTACTCGTCATAGCAAACTTGAAACGCAAGACATCTGGAGCGTTTTGCAATAACCTGGAGCATTAGCTTAGTTTGACTAACGGAATTTAGTCAAACTAAGAAAAAGCGGTGCTGGGGGGTGGCATGGGCAGGCCGGCTAGCGGTAGGCGTGCGATCGCGGTGGTACAGTGCTCTCCTTTGTTCGGTAGAGTTTATGGTACAATTGTCTCTGGAAAACCATGATCTGGCACATGTCACGAGGGGAACATGACCGAGACGAAACAGCATATCGATGCCTTATTGCAACAGGTTGATTTGCATCAGCCGTACAACCCGACCGCCGTTGAACAACCATTATATCAATGGTGGCAGCAGAACGACTGCTTTGCGCCACGTGCCGATGCACCGTTGCCGCCTTTTACGATCAGTATCCCGCCGCCCAATGTAACGGGCGAACTGCATCTCGGCCATGCCATGTTTGTCACGATTGAAGATGTCATGATTCGCTGGCGACGGATGCAAGGCTATCAGACGCTGTGGCTGCCGGGCACTGACCATGCGGGCATTGCGACCCAGTTGCAGGTCGAGAAGTTGCTACGCGATGAGGGCACCAGCCGAGAAGCGGTCGGTCGTGACGAGTTTCTCCGCCGCACCTGGGAATGGCAGGCCCTGTACGATGGTCGTATTTTGGGACAGCTGCACCGCATGGGCGCCAGTTGCGATTGGCAACGCACCCGCTTTACGCTGGATGATGGCCTGAACCATGCCGTGCATACTGCGTTTAAACGGCTCTACGATGATGGCCTGATCTACCGTGGCACCTATATGGTGAACTGGTCACCCGGACTGCGCACGGCGGTGAGTGACCTGGAAGTAGACTATGAAACACGCCAGGGTTCGCTCTGGTATGTGCGCTATGTGCTCGAACCGCTCTTTGAAGAGCAGGCGGCTTCCGTCGGGGTGCAGCCCTGGGGCAGCGGGCAGTGGGCTGGCGCCGCGCAAGAGTATGTGGTAGTGGCAACTACCCGCCCCGAAACGATCCTGGGAGATACGGCAATTGCGGTCAATCCCGAGGATGAGCGTTATGCCCATCTCATTGGCCGTCAGGCAATTGTGCCCGCTTTGGGTCGGCGTATTCCGATTATTGGCGACACCTATGTTGATATGGAGTTTGGCACTGGTGCGCTGAAAGTGACGCCGGGTCATGATCCCAATGACTATGAGATTGCGAAACGTCATCAGCTCGCCATGATCAATATTCTGCATAAAGACGCCTCATTGAACGAGCAGGGTGGTCCGTACACGGGCATGGATCGCTTTGATGCTCGCAAAGCGCTGCTGGCCGATATGGAGCGCGAAGGGCTGGTTGAAAAGCAGGTGCCGCATACGCTCAATATTGCGATTAGCCAGCGTGGTGGCGAGGTGATCGAGCCGCTCTTAAGCGAGCAGTGGTTTGTGCGCATGCGGCCACTGGCGGACCTGGCCCTGGCAGCGGTCAAAGAGGGGCGTATTCGCATTATCCCCGACCACTTTGAAAAGGTGTATACCCACTGGATGGAGAACATTCAGGACTGGTGTATCAGTCGTCAGCTCTGGTGGGGGCATCGCATTCCGGTCTGGTATTTGCCTGATGGCAGCATGGTCGTAACGGCGCCGGGCGAGCTGCCACCCGAAGGGGCGGTGCAAGACCCGGATGTGCTGGATACCTGGTTTAGCAGCGGTCTCTGGCCCTTCAGTACGCTTGGTTGGCCCGCCGATAGTGATGATATGCGGACGTTTTATCCGACCAGTGTGATGGAGACGGGCTACGATATTCTTTTCTTTTGGGTTGCGCGGATGGTTATGCTGGGGTGCTATCTCACCGATACCGAACCGTTCCATACGGTCTATCTGCATGGTCTAGTGCGGGATGAACATGGCCGCAAAATGTCCAAAACCTATGGTAATGTGGTGAACCCGCTTGAGGTAATCGATACGGCCGGTGCGGATGCGTTGCGGCTGACGCTGGCAACCAGCGGGACTCCGGGTCAGGACCTGAACTTGAACCCGCAACGCATCGAAGCGAGCCGCAACTTTGCCAACAAGCTCTGGAATATCACGCGCTATACGGTTGGGGTGATTGCCCAGCAGCCGGACGCGGTGGCGGCGTATGATCTGGCGCAGGATGGTGCGAACCCGGCCTCTACGCTGGCTGACCGTTGGATTATCTCCCGCTATAGCCGTCTGGTTGCGGAGATCGACCGCCTGATGGATGGCTACCACTTTGGCGAAGCTGGGCGGCAACTGCAAGAATTTCTCTGGAATACGCTGGCTGACTGGTATGTGGAAGTTGCCAAGGTGCAGTTGGATGCCGCACCACCGCAACCTGCGGCGACGACGCTGGTGCTGACCACGGTGCTGGAGGGCGCGCTGCGGCTGCTGCATCCATTTATGCCGTTTGTGACCGAGATGGCGTGGCAACATCTGCTGGCAGCATGTGCTTTGCCGCAGCGGAAACACGCGATTGCGATGCTCGCGCCCTACCCGCAGGCCAACGGCGGCTGGCTAGATGAGGCTGCCGAGGCCCAGTTTGAACTGGTGCAGAGCCTCATTACGGGTATTCGCAATGTGCGCAATGAGTATAAAGTTGAGGCATCCCGCTGGATCAGCGCTCAGATTGTTGCGGGGGATCAGGCTGCGCTGTTGCGGCAGCAGCAAGCGCTCTTCTGCCGGCTGGCACGCATCGATGCTGAGCAAATCGTGATTGCTGAAGCGGTGGAGACCAAACCGGAACAGGCGGCCACGCTGGTGCTGGGGTGAGGTCGAGGCCTTTTTGCCGTTGGCGGGGATGATTGACCTGGGCGCTGAGTGCAACCGCTTGCTGAAGGAGTTGGAAGCGAGCGAAGCCGATATTGCTCGTCGCGAAGCACGCCTGACCAACCAGGAGTTTGTGATCAAAGCTCCGGAGCATGTGGTGCAGCGTGAGCGCGATGCGCTGGAGGCGGCCGGATTGCATTTTTCAGGCATGAGCCCGGATGGTTTGCTCCCTGAAATCGTCGAGCGCGTCGATCACCCATGGTTTATCGGGGTGCAATACCACCCCGAACTGAAGATCGCGACCGTTCGAGCCGCACCCGTTGTTTGCGAGTTTCAT
>JAAURD010000054.1 GCA_012034075.1 Chloroflexaceae bacterium
GTTGTTGCTGGTAGCAGGTACGCTGGGGTGCTTGCTGGCGCTCAGCATGGTGTTGCTGGGCATACCAGCAAGCTGGTTGCGATTGCAGGAGGTGTATCGCCTGCCACGCCCGGATGCCAGTGAACTGGCAACCATGACACCAGGAAGCCGGGTGCTTGTTCGGGTGCAATTATCGCCCGAATTGCGGGCAGGGCCGCATGGATTGAGCCTTTTTTATCGGGAACGGTCAACCGGACGGGGGAGCAGTACCAGTGCCACTGGTTGGGAGCGGGATCAGCCTCCGCCATCGGAGGTAGCGGTGCTGCTTGATGCTGAACAGACGCTGATGCTTCAGATACCACAAAACACGTCCTTTGAAGAAGCAATGCACGTTACATGGGATGAGGTATCGTTGCATGATCCATCAGACCGACCGCGGTCGTTTCCACCGGAAGCGCCACGTGCTCCCATAGGTGATCATCCACCGGGAGCAGGGCCACCGGGCAGTCCTGGAGATGCTATCGAACGGAGACCCCCCGATTTGCTCGCGCCTGACGGGGCAGATGTGCGTTATGTTGGCTATGTTCCGCAGCAGAGCCTTACGGTTGAAGGTATTTGGCAGGGGCAGGCTATCCTTACGGCACAGGTGCTGTATGGTGGTACCTCTGAGGCGTACATCGCCTCATTGGAACGTCAACCAGGTATGTTGTTTTTTTCGGGAATGATGTGTTGTGGTTTTAGTTTAACGATCCTGGGAGCCGGTTTAACCGTGCGGTTATTGGGGCGACGCCAGGATCACGAACAGAATGTAGAGCGTTATGCCTGAATATACCACCCTTCATCATATTCGTTTGAGTGAACACCACCAGCCAACCGAAGTGGTTCGGCATTATTTTGGTCATCAGGAGGTGCCGCCACCAGCGGTCTTGCGCATTGTCACCTATCCCCATGCGCCCGGTTGCTACTTACTGGCGCTGGATATGTGTGGCAATGAAGTGACTGGCAGTTATCACGATACAGTTGACGATGCGATGACACAGGCGGCCAGTGCGTTTCAAGTGGGCCACGCAGAGTGGGATGAAGCGCTCTGGGAAATGCCAACCAGTACGATCAGTACGCGCCATGGGCAAATGGCTTATCTCTCCATCGGCCATGGTCGGCCTTTTGTGTTGCTCCACGGCAATACCATGACGGCGGCCAGTCAAGAGAAGCTCGCTCGCCGGTTTATTGATGAGTATCGCGTTGTCTGTGTAGATCTGCTGGGTCATGGCCGTTCGGCGCGTCCGTTACACCTTTTTTCCAGAGACTATTTTCGGTTGCAAGGCGAAGCAGTCGCCGATTTGCTCACTGGCCTGTTTGCCAATGAACAGGTGATTGTCTTTGGCATGAGCGCCGGTGGCGTTGCCGCGCTCAATGCAGCGTGCCATTGCCAGGACCGGATCGCCGCGCTGGTTATCGACAGCTCTTTTAGCTATATCGGTGTGGAAACATTGATCGCCCATCGTGAGGGCATGGAATATCTTTCACCTTCGTGGGAGCACTATCTCCGGAACCAACATGGGCACGACTGGTGGCCGCAATTAAAAACAGGTCTACTCGATACCATTGGTCAACTGGCCGAGACGATGGATAGTGTGACTCCGTGCCTCGCTGCTATTCGCGCACCGACACTCATCTTTCAGGGTGGTCAGGATCCCTTCTCGCATGAATCACAGGGCCGCGAGATGGCAATGACCATTCCGAATGCCAAGTTGATCTATGATCCGGAGGCCGGGCATATCCTCTCCTGGCGCGATCCGGGCCGGTTTCGCAACACCGTGCGGGAGTTCTTGCATGAGCAGTTGGTATTGTGGTCATGAGCATCACCGTCCAACCTGAAGCACTGCTGGTCGAGGTAGCAGCACAGGTGACGCTTGAGCAACTGAACAGCCATCTGTTTACGTATGGCTTGTGGTTGCCGATTGTGCCATTGCAGAGCGGCTTGACGCTAGCGCAACTGGTAGCACGCAATGCCGGTGGCCGGTATCAATTGCGCTATGGTACCATAACGCGTTATCTGCGTGCGCTCATGGTGAATGTGGACGAACAGACGATTCAGTTAGGTGGCCCAACCTTGAAACGAGCGACCGGTTATGGTCTGCATCGAGCACTTGTAGGCCATACGCCCTTACCCGGTCTCAAATCCATCAACTGGCCTGATCAACTCGAAGCCGTCACGCTCAACATTCGGCCACGACCGGCTGCGCAACGAACCATCTGGTTGATGTTTGCCGATTGGTTACGGGCCAGTCAAGTGGCACATCATCTGACCAGCAGTGGCTTGAATCTGGCAGCACTTGCCGTGCAGAGCCATGCCGGTACACCAGCCCATCCAGCATCGGTGCTGATGCTTGCCGAACTGCATGGTGACCCGGCGGTAGTTGAACGTCAGCAACAACAACTGGTGGCACTGGCCTCGCGCAATGGTGATGACACGGCTCAACCGATTGCCGCAAGCCAGCGTCTTTCGGCCTGGCGACGCTGGTCGCTGCTGGCTGATACCTGGAGCATCGATCAGCCCGGCACATGTTCGGTGAGCCTGCCACGTGAGGCTGTGACCGATTTTGTCACAGCTGCCAGTCAGATAGCACATCGTTATCATGGTGCGCTTGATATCTGGGGCGATCTGGGCTGTGGTCTGTTGCATGTGCAACTGCTACAACACACCAGGCAGTTGCTGCATCCCGCTGAGATGCAGCAGGCAATGCGGTTGATCTGGAGTCTGGCGCGTTCAGTGGGCGGCGCCAGCAGCACTGAGACGGGAACATCGGAGGTCGATCACGCACTGCGGCAACCCTTGCAGGTCCAGCCGCCGACCATCCCACATCACCATGGTGGCACGGTGCGCGAGCAGGTGTTGAGCCAGTTGCGTCAGGTGATCTACCCAACCCATGTACTGACCCGACCAGCTGATCTGCTCTGTTACGCCGCCGATGCCTCCATTGCTGCTGCCAGTGGGACACCCATGGCGGTGGTGCTGCCTAACAGTACCGCCGAAGTAAGCGCAATTGTTGAAGTAGCAGCGCACTATGGTATCCCTATAGTGACCCGTGGTGCCGGTTCCGGCCTGGCCGGCGGCAGTACGCCGGTAGCAGATGCACTGGTGCTGGTGCTTACCCGCATGCAGCAGCTGCAACTCGATGCGTTGCAAGCCGTAGCCCATGCTGAGGCCGGCGTGATGACGGCTCAGGTGCAACAGGCTGCGGCCGATCAGGGGTTGTGGTATGCCCCTGATCCGTCGAGCCAGTCCGTATCAACAATTGGTGGCAATATTGCTTGTAATGCCGGTGGTCCCCGTTGTTTGAAATATGGGGTAACTGCGGATTATGTGCTTGGTTTGACCGCTGTGTTAGCCGATGGGCGCGTGATCCGTGTTGGCGATGGCCTCAATGCGCAGTCGCCGGATATGGGCTTGCTCCAGGTACTGATTGGGAGCGAAGGGACGCTGGCTATTCTCACCGAGGCGACATTACGCTTACTCCATCCACCAGCGGCACGTCGCACTGCGCTGGCGGTATTCGACCGGCTTGACGACGCGTGCCAGACGGTTGAGGCCATCATGGCCGCTGGTATTGTGCCAGCAGCACTCGAACTGGTCGATGATGCCTGTATTGGTGCGATTGAAGATTATATGCATCTTGGCTTGCCGCGTGATGCCGGGGCATTGCTCTTGTTGATGGTCGATGGTGAACCGGAAGCAGTGCAAGCAGAGGCAGCCGCTGTGTTACGCCAGGTCCAACAGGGCGGTGCCCGTTCTGTACAGCAGGCCGCCAGTGCCAAGGATGAAACAGCCCTCTGGCGTGCGCGGAAAGCCATTTCGCCAGCACTTGCCCGTATTCGGCCCAATAAACTGGGTGAAGATATCTGCGTGCCATTGCCGCGTATTGCCACAGCTGTGCGTCAGATCAAAGCCATTGCCACACGCTATGATGTGTTGATACCAGTGTTTGGTCATGCCGGTGATGGCAATCTCCATCCCAATATACTGTTTGATCGGCGCGACCCCGAAGAGGTTGAACGGGTGTGGCAAGCGGCTGAGGCGATCTTTGCGCTGTCGCTCGAATTGGGCGGCACGCTGTCGGGGGAACACGGTATTGGGATCCTCAAGCGACCATTTCTAGCGAAGGCCCTTGGAGCAAGCAGTCTTGAGTGGCACTATTGGATAAAGGCGGCTCTTGATCCGCATAACCTGCTCAATCCAGGGAAGGTATTGCCGATACAGGAGGTAACCAAAGAGGGCGGAGTATCGTCTATCGGTAGCACTTCGGGGTAATCCTATCTTGTTGCTTCAGAACGATTATGAGTCGCTTTTTTGTTCCTGAACCCAACATAATATACTGATACACCGATCAAAACCGCTTTCATTGAATCGTGTCAGTTGTGTCAGTTCAGACTCGACAGATAAGGCATCATATGATATGCTAATACTTGCTTACTGCTACGATCAAAATCGTTATTGTTACATCAATACTCATCATCAAAACAGACGGTAAGCAGGAATGAAAGAGTGGGCTATGCATCTGGATCCGGTCAAGAAACGAGTGTAAAAGCTCATTCGTGAATCTTATTGAAGAGAAGAAGAGATCAAGCAACTCGTGGCCTCGGCACGCATCACATTGGCAACGTTTAACCCGTCGGATCGGATGAATGTTGGTCATCGTGCAGTTGCGTTGCAGCAGAGTCGTCCAACGTTGTGTAGCTGGGCAGATAGAGCGATTGCTGCTACAATTCGGTCGTTGTGTACTATCTGCGCTGGTCGTCGATCAAAACATTGCTCATGCATCACAGACAAAACGATTGAAAACCAGCACAGGATAACGTGAGGGAGCAAGCGTTCGTTGGATAAACGTTGTATAATAAGAAGAGAGGCAGATAGCAAGCCGGGGGTGGTGCTTTTGCTGTTCACCTTGGCCAAGAGGGTTTATCTATGAATGTGCTGAAAAGCCTTTTGAGCCGATTTCGTGTCCTTGAAAGTGTTGAACTGGCGGCCATTGTTGCCCATGATGGTCTCTTAATAGAAAGTTCAGCATCCCCCGGAGTAGATGTCGATGCAGTGTGTGCTGTCGCGTCAAACGGCCTGGCAATGGCCGAAGCATTAGGACGAGAGGTAGATAAAGGCTTGACCCTTCAGGCGCTGATGGAATATGAAGCGGGTCTGGTGCTTCTGGAACCGATCAACAACGAAGCGCTGTTGTTACTGGTGACCAATGCTCGCGAAGAACTGGGACAGATCCGTTTCCTGGTGGCTCTGCATCGTGATGAGCTATTTGATGCAGTGGAGGCGATCTAAAACGGGAGAAAAATGTGCTATAATGAGGGCAGACACACAGTGCGGGCCTCCCGGTAGGACATGACATAAGGCAGGTAGCGATGGATCCACAACTCACGAGCTTGATCGTACCTACGGAAGAGGTATCCCAGATTGAAGAATGCTTAAACCACCTGGTAGAAGACACAGGTGGTAATTATGCACTCTTACTTGATAAAAGCGGTCAGGTGATTGCGGCACAGGGTGACGGTAGTCGCCAGGACATCACGGCTCTGGGAGCCTTGATAGCAGGAACGTTCGCGTCATCACGCGAAGTTGCCAAGTTGTTACGCGAAAAAGATTTTCGCATGTTGTTTCAACAAGGGGTGCGCGAGAATATCTTTATTGCTCTGATTGAAGAACAATGGATACTTTGCGTCATCTTTAATAAAGGTACCCATATCGGTCTGGTCAAGGTATTAACCAAAAAGGCCACCGATGAACTGGCATCCGTGCTTGAGCGTGTGCGTCAACAGCACAAGGCTCGGGATGAAGTGCTTGGCTCTTCCTTCCGCACGTCGATGGAAGATACGATCGATCTTTTGTTCCGTGACTGATTGCGTGGAAGTATCAGTTAGAGATGTGCTGTTGGTCGAGGCAGGCTGAACCGGCAAGCATGCAGACACTACCAGGGTTCGCTTGGTCGTTCGTTCTTGCGTGGCTGTGTCTGGTATTCAGCAGGTAGCAACTCGCCGACAGGCAGACGAGAATATGGTATGGCTCTCATCAATGTTCCAGCACGTGAAATTCACTGCAAAATTGTCTATTATGGCCCTGGGATGTGTGGCAAAACAACCAATTTGCAGTATATCCACAGCCAGGTATCAGGTGAGCATAAAGGGAACCTGCTCTCGATAGCAACCGAAACGGAACGCACGCTCTTTTTTGACTTTCTTCCAATCGATATTGGTAAGGTGCGTGGTTTTCAAACTCGGTTTCATTTGTATACTGTGCCAGGGCAGATACTGTATGAACGGACGCGTATAGCAGTGCTCAATGGCGCAGATGGTGTGGTGTTTGTTGCTGACTCACAGCGTGATAAGCTCGAAGAAAATGTACGGAGTCTCCGTGAGTTGGCGGTTAACATTACCAAACAGAACAAAAAATTCCAGGAATTTCCTGTTGTGTTGCAATATAACAAACAGGATATGCCCAATGCACTACCGGTTCAGGTGCTTGACAGGTATCTCAATAGCTTACATTGGCAACGTTTTGAAGCAGTTGCCCCGCAAGGCAAAGGTGTTTTCGATACACTGAAGGCCATTAGTAAACTGGTTATTAGTAAACTCTAGTCTTATGAAAGCTCTCGAAGGCGATCTGAGCGAGTTCCCGCTCACCGATATTATTCAACTCGTCGATCTGAGTAAGCAGACGGGTGGTGTCACCATTCGTGGTACGCGGGGATCGAAACCCTCGATGGTTGGATCTATTTCCGTGATGGTCGGATCATTGGGGCTGAGTTACCCGGATTTGCTCCATTGGATGCGATCTATGCCTTTTTTACGCTCTCAGCAGGTCACTTTCGTTTTCCAACGAACATGTCCTTGATCATCCCACTATTACCGTCAGCAATGAAGTCATCATCATGGAAGGCATCATGCGCCAGGATAGTTGGGTTGATGAGCCACAAGAACCAGAGCTCGCCCTGTCGATGATCCCCCGTCTGGTGCCCAATCCTGGTTCAGGAACCACCGAAATAAACCTGGAAGCAGAAGAATGGCGCGTGCTGACCATGGTGAACGGCAAAAATACGCTTGGCGAAATTGCCAAGCGGAGTGGTCTGGGTGAGAATCGCACTCGCGAAATTATTGTTCAATTGTTATCGAATGGCTTGATTGAAGAGCGTTCTCATACATTTGAAGTAGTGATGCCAGAGTTAGAGCGCATTGCCGAAAGCGTGCTGGGTAATAATGCTGGTGCGCTCTTGCAAGATGCCTGTGCCCGCGCCAATATTACCGGGGCTGCCAGTGCCACTGGGCAACAGGTGCTTGCTGCGATCAACCACTTTGAACAAGCTATTGCCTCTGCATCGCTCTTAGGGCCTGATCGTGCGCATCAACTTGCCGATCAGATGCGTACCCGTGCTCAGGATTTGATAAATGGTAATTAAGGCTCAATAATGTGCTTATGAATGGTTCCTCTTACGTGCAGCGTGCGCTGATCAGCGTTTCTAACAAAGCAGGTGTTGTAGCGTTGGCTCAATCCCTGGCGGCGATGGGCATCGAGTTGGTTGCAACCGGCCGCACACATCAATTGCTCATCGAAGCCGGTTTGAACGTGCGACAGGTAACCGATCTTACTGGTTTTCCCGAAATTCTCGATGGTCGCGTCAAAACCTTGCATCCGGCTATTCATGGTGGTATTCTGGCAAACCGTGCATTACCAACTCATCATGAAGAACTGACCACCCACGGTATTCAACCTATTGATATGGTGGTGGTCAATCTTTACCCCTTTGCAGAGACGATTAGCCAACCCGATAGTGCGCTGGCTGAAGCACTTGAACAGATTGACATTGGTGGGGTTGCGCTGTTACGCGCAGCTGCCAAAAATTTTCCATCGGTGCTCGTTCTGGTCAACCCGGATGATTATGCTCCGGTCCTTGATGCATTGAAAGCAGGTCAGGTATCGCTGGCATTACGCCAACGTCTGGCCGCTACAGCGTTTGCGCATACCGCTGCATATGATGCAACCATTGCCAATTATGTGAGTGATACCTTGTGGCCGCAGACCCTGCCCATGGCCTGGCAGCATACGCTGGAACTGCGTTATGGGGAAAACCCGCATCAGCGTGGTGCGTTATACGGTTCATTTTTCGATTATTTCGCCCAGTTGCATGGCAAAGCCTTGTCCTATACCAATATTCTCGATATTGGCGCGGCGCAAGAACTGATCGAAGCCTTTGATGCCCGCAATGCGACAACCGTCGCGATTGTTAAACATACCAACCCTTGTGGTGTGGGTACGGCTGCTACTCCGCTGGAAGCCTGGCAACGGGCCTATGCGACTGATCCGCTCTCGCCATTTGGCGGTATTATTGTGACCAACCGAACGTGCGATAGCGCACTTGCCAGTGCGATTGATGAGATTTTCTCTGAAATCATTATCGCACCCGATTTTGAACCCGCTGCTCTGGAAATGCTCCAAAAAAAGAAAAATCGCCGTCTCATGCGTTCCTTGCGACCGGTGACACACGCGTCCAAGCGCCTGTTGCGCAGTGTCCCCGGTGGTGTGCTGGTCCAAGAAGCTGATCATGCCGCCGTGACCGAGGAGCCATGGACAGTGGTAACGAAGCGTGAACCCACCGAAGATGAGTGGCAGGCATTGCGCTTTGCATGGCGCGTGGTCAAACATGTCAAATCGAACGCAATTGTCTACGCAAACAGCTACCAGACGCTTGGCATCGGTGCCGGACAGATGAGCCGGGTTGATAGTGCTCAGGTGGCAGCCTGGAAAGCGCAACAAGCTGGCCTATCGCTGGCTGGTTCGGTGGTTGCCAGTGATGCGCTCTTTCCTTTTGCCGATGGGGTAGAGACAGCCATTGCGGCCGGGGCAACCGCGATTATTCAGCCGGGTGGATCGGTTCGCGATGAAGAGGTTATTGCAGCGGCCAATCAGGCCAATGCAACGATGATTTTTACCGGACGACGCCATTTCTTGCATTAGTATCGGATGGGGGCTTATGTCTGTTGTTGAACCTTTTAGTCTCGCAATGGTCGAGCGGTATATTCAAAAACGCGGATGGAAATTCTTACGGGATCAGGATGGTGACTATCGGGTCGATTTTGCCTATAGCGATGAGCGTGGATGCTCCCTTTCGCTCTGGATGATCGCAGAAGGTGCGGAATCAGAAATTTATACGGTCCGCGTGTATAGTGATAAGCGTATTCCCAGAGATGATTGGATGCATGTCATTCGTCTTTGTAACGAGTGGAATCGTGATCGACGGTGGCCCAAGGCGTATTTGCATGCGCCATCTGATGAAGAAATGCTTACTGCACCAGTTCATCTGGAATATCAGATTGATCTGGAGACGGGAATCCACCAGGAGTTGCTTGAGCATCTGACCGAGTCGATCTTATCGTCCAGTCATGCCTTCTGGATGTGGATGGCTGAAGAGCACGATATATAAAGAACGAGTCAGCGCTACACAATGCTCAAATTTGATCAGCATGGTTTGATCCCAGCGATTGTGCAACATGCACGCAGTGGCGAAGTGTTGATGCTGGGCTATATGAATGCCGATTCGCTTCAGATAACGCGCGAGAGCGGAATGGTTACCTTCTGGAGTCGTAGTCGACAGGAACTCTGGCGGAAAGGTGAAACGAGTGGTAACTTCTTACAACTGGTTGCCTTGCGTCAAGATTGTGATAGTGACGTGCTGCTGGTTCTGGCCGAACCAGTTGGCCCGACCTGTCACACCGGAAAGCCGAGTTGCTTTTTTCGTGATCTCGATGGTCATGATGTTGCTACCCGGATGCCCTGGTAAGCACGCTGGCCCGTCTGGTAGATACCATTCACCAACGCAATCAGCAACGTGTGCAAAGCAACGTGGCAGATCAAGACCAGCAAGCACCCCCTTCGTATACGGCGAAGTTACTTGCTGGTGGTGTTGATCGGATTGCCAAAAAAGTCGGTGAAGAAGCGGCAGAGGTTATCATTGCGGCAAAAAACCGCAATTCGGATGAATTAGTCTATGAAGTGGCTGATTTAATCTATCATACACTGGTGTTATTAGAGGATCAGCAGATAGCACTGGAATCTGTCTGGAAAGAGTTAGAACGTCGCGCCAGCCATACACCATGATACCTGTTCCGCACAAAGCATTGCATCATTGGCGAGACCAATGGGGTTACTCGTCAGCAGATGAATACCGTTTGGAAGGGGATCCGAATGTCCATGAACCATCATGTTTCGACGTTGCGTCAGGTGATTCAGCGGAGCCAGGGTCTGTTTGTTGAGCGTGAGTTACCTCAACTCTATACCCACATTGTTGAACGAGTGCGCACGGAACTTCAGGCCGACCGAGTCGTCTTGATGCTCTGGGACGATTCATGTAAAAGCCTATCGGTAGCGGCTTGTGTGGGTGCTTCGCCCGATTTTACGGCTGGTCAAGTCGTTGAGCTTTCCAGCAGTCTGGCTGGCTGGGTGGTGCGTCATCATCAACCGCTACTCGTCGATCATGCTCGTTGCCTTGAACATGGTGTTGCCCGTACCCTGCCGGATGATCAGCTTGTGTTTGCCTTGCTGGTCCCTTTGATAGTTGAAGATCGCATGCTCGGTGTGATTTATAGTGGCAAAACCCAGGCTCATGGCACGTTTTGCGAAGCTGATCAAGAGTTATTGATGGTGCTGGCAAGCCAGATTACCCTGGCGCTGGAAAATACACAGCGCTATCAACAACTTGTCCGTTCAGAGGCGCGTTATCGAGCCATGCTGCACCATGCCCGTGATGCGATTTTGCTCCTCGATCCTGACAGCCAGCGTATCATCGATGCCAATCCCTCCGCTGAACGCTTGAGTGGGTATACCTATGCCGATCTGCTTCAGCTCGATATGCGCAGCCTGCTCCCACAGATACCGCTTGAAGTAACATCACCGGAAGCAGTATCATCAGTGCCAACTGATACCCAATCAGAGAAACCGTGTGACCTGCCTGAAATCGAAGCTGTGCTCCAGGTGCATGATGGTCGAAGTGTTCCTGTTTCACTCAGTATCAGTTGTATCCCCTGCGATCAGCAACAACTCTTGCTGGTGGTGATGCGCGATATGAGTAAACGTTGGGCCAGAATGCAGCAGCTGATCCAGACCGAAAAACTGACCGCGCTCGGACGTCTGGTTTCATCCATTGCACACGAAATCAACAACCCGCTACAGGCCATTCAAAATACCATTCACTTGCTGATTAACCGCTCATTGTGTGATGAAAAGCGGCAACGCTACCTGGTGATGGCCCAGGACGAAGTTGAACATTTAATAACGCTGGTGCAACGAGTGCTGGAATTTTATCGCTCTTCACGCGAAGGAATGCGCCCGACCAATACCCATGAATTGCTGAAAAGCGTGCTCTCCATGGTTGCAAACCAGTTGCAGAGCCGCCGAGTACGTGTCGTGAGCGACTGGTATGCCGAGTTACCGCCAGTGCTGGCCATTGCCAGTCATCTCAAACAGGTCTATCTGAACCTTATCTTAAATGCGATTGAGTCCATGCCCAACGGTGGTTTGCTCACGATTCGTACCTATGTCAGTTCCCAGTCTGAGACACCAGATGACACGACCACAAGCCTTGCACCATCGCATGTGCTTATTGCGGGAGTACCATGCTATCCCCATCATGAACTTGCGGTCGTCATTGAGTTTAGCGATACGGGTGAGGGCATTCCACCAGAAGAATTGCCCCGTGTCTTTGAACCCTTTTACACCACACGCCTGGAAAATTCCGGCCTTGGCTTGGCAATTAGCTATAGCATTATCGAGCAACATCAGGGAGAACTATCCGTTAGCAGTGCTGTGGGGAAAGGCACGACGTTTCGGTTGCGGCTCCCCGTAGTCGCCTGATGGGAGCCGTTTTGCCCGCATAACGCTTGAGCGCATGCTGTTGTTGCTGTTGCCAGAACCACTGCCATTCTTGCTGGAGTGCCGACTGTAATCCTTGCCATACAAACCAGATGGGCGATATTCCGCTGAATGCAGCAGCAATGGCATAGATAGTATGCGGTGTAATCACCGAATCTTGTGCCATTAGATAAATAGGCTGCCACATATCAGGTGAAAACTTCGCTTTAAACGCATCCAGACCATCAAAATTATAGAACCGACGACCATGCGCTCGCACCCAGCGTAAGAGCAAGGTGAGCCAGAATGGTTGCGGTGATACAGTAATCCCTGCACGCTGCGAGAGTGGTGATAAACCAAGCGTCACATACCGACTGCCATCGGCTGCCAGATCACGCATCGCGCTATCAATCAGCAACTCCGATGTGCCGTTGGGCGCTCCGTGGCCGCGTACAATCTGTTCAATCAGCCAGCCGCGACGCAACGGTACTGGCGATGCTATCAGAAACCCGATAACATGTTGTTGCTGTTGGGCTACGTAAATACGCCGATGTTCGAGATGGCTCAGCGTATAGGGTTCTACCAGAAAGCGCATAGGCGGAAGCCCGTGCTGTTGCAGCCATTGTTCCAGGCACCATCGCAGTTCTGGATGGTTGGTGGCTCGTGCGCTTGACCAGCGCGAGACGCTGACCTGTTTATTCGCAGCACGTCGTACCTGCGCCCGCAACGAAGCCTTACGTCTCAAAATAGCAGGCCAGCAATGCGGCTCCCACACCGGTTGAGCGCCAATGAGCAATGAAGCAACAGGCCCATGGTCTGCCAGAGCCAGAGCCATCGGCTCTTCCGCCCCAAAATAGCAAACCTTCTGGCGGTGGCTGCGAGCCTCTTGTTGAAAGGCGGCAACCACTGCTGAACGTTGCCCAGCTGCGCAGACCGGTTCACCCGCTACCACGCGTACCCCTGAGCGCACAACATATCCTATCACTGCGTTGGCATCATCCGAAAACCACAGGTCAATGCCAGGGTTGAGAATTTGCGATGCCATCGCGTTCCAGCCATACCGCTGCACCAGGTCCAGCGCATGCGCCCGCTGGGCATGCGCTGGTTGCATTGCATAAAGGATTGGAGAACGTTGTACCGAATACATCAATGCGTGCATTTATCCTTCCAGCAGCAGTGCCTCAGGGTCTTCGATCAGTTCCTTGACATGGACCAGAAAACGGACTGCCTCACTGCCATCGACAATGCGATGATCATACGACAGGGCAACATACATCATCGGGCAGATTTGAACGCTGCCATTGACCGCGACCGGTCGCTCTTCAATCTTGTGCAGCCCCAGAATACCCACCTGCGGCATATTCAAAATAGGTGTTGACATAAGTGAGCCATAAATGCCGCCATTCGTGATGCTAAATGTACCGCCCTGCAAATCGGTAATACCCAGGGTATTGCTTCGGGCACGGGTTGCCAGGTCGGCAATGTCTTGCTCAATCTGGGCAAAGCTTTTGCGTTCAGCATCACGTAACACCGGTACCACCAGGCCCTGTTCGGTGCCTACCGCAATCCCAATGTCGTAGTAGTGCTTCACCACAATCGTATCATCTTGGATTTCGGCATTAAGCAAGGGAAAGGCTTTCAGGGCACCAACGGTAGCCCGCGTAAAGAAGGACATAAAGCCCAGGGTAATCCCATGACGTTCACGGAAGCGATCTTTATGGCGAGTACGGATATCCATCACAGCAGCCATGTTCATCTCATTAAAGGTAGTCAAAATGGCCGCCGTTTGCTGAGCTTCAACCAGGCGACGCGCAATCGTCTGTCGCCGCCGTGACATCGTCACCCGTTCTTCGCGTTCAGCATCAATAGGACGCGTGGCAAGTGGCAGCGTGGCCGAGGTTGCCGGCACCATTTTTGGCGACGAATCTGCTTGCCCTGGAGGAGCACTGCTTGGCGCAGGGGTGGGCTGAACTGGTGCGGGCGACTCAGGGGGGGCGCTCGTCGTTCCAGAGTTGAGAAACGCTGCTACATCTTCCTTCGTGACGCGACCTCCGGGGCCACTCCCCTTCACCCAGCGAATGTCAATATGATGTTCAGCTGCCATCCGCTGAGCCAGCGGTGTAGCCTGTACTTCTGGTGCTGCGGCAGGTGGCTGGCTGATCGTCACGGTGCTGGTATCGTTCTGGGCAGGCACTGTGGTTTCGGCCGGTCGTCCTTCAGCCACTGGCACTTCTGGTGCAGCTGCGCGGGCTGCTTCACCATTCAATTCAGCTGCTGCCGTACTGGTGGTTACTGCTGGGGCACGATGCGCTCCTGTTTCCTGATTCTCCTGAATAATGCCTACAACATCACCAATACGAACGGTGTCGCCCTCCTGCTTGGCAATTGCCTGAAGCACTCCCGACTTTTCAGCTGATACCTCCAGGTTGACTTTATCGGTCTCGAGTTCAAGCACCGGTTCACCCGCAACAACGGAGTCACCTTCGCGTTTTACCCATTTGCTAATCGTCGCTTCAATAATCGATTCACCAAGTGATGGGACACGAATTTCGGTTGACATACCCTTTCCTCTCTTTTTTCTTGTGTAAGTGTATGGTCAGTTGCATCATGGTTTGCGACCGGGTGGGTTCGACTGACTGTTTCTGCCACCCGGTAGAGGTATAGAACTTATGCTGGTGTTGAGGACAGCAAATGGTGCGATGAAACGCCGTGCAACGCCTCATGGATCAGACGTGCCTGTTCCTGCTCGTGCTGGCCGAGCGAACCTTCAGCTGGACTGGCCGATTCGCTCCGTCCGCAATACAAAATAGGAAGTGAATCCCCAGCAATGCGATTATTCTGACGCATATTCTCAAGGACATTGCGAAGGTGTGGCTCAATATACCTCCATGCACCCATGTTGCGCGGTTCTTCTTGTAGCCAGACCATTTCACGGAGATTGTGGTAGGTAGCAATCAGGCTTTCTATTTCGCTGGCTGGGAAGGGGTAAAGCTCTTCAACACGAGCCGCCGCAATCGGAGATGGGAGTGCGACTGGTTCATGAGTCTGCGGATTGCTGGTCAGATCGATAAACACCTTGCCGCTACAGAGAATCAGGCGCGTTATCTCATCCGGTGAGTCACTGCTGCTCTGTGGTGGGAGCACCGGCTGGAATTGTCCATCGGTGAGATCGGCGAGCGACGAAGCCGATAGTGGATGACGCAGCAGACTCTTGGGCGTCAGCAGAATGAGTGGGCGGGGGTCACTTTGCAGCATCGCTGCCTGACGGCGTAAGACATGGTAGTATTGCGCCGCAGTGGTACAGTTTACCACGCGAATGTTGTTATCGGCTGCCAATTGCAAAAAGCGTTCTATTCGTGCGCTTGAGTGCTCTGGTCCCTGGCCTTCGTGACCATGGGGCAAAAGTAAGACCAGGGCCGGTCGTTGTCCCCACTTGGCATACCCAGAGACAATAAACTGATCGATAAAGACCTGAGCGCCGTTGCAAAAGTCGCCAAACTGGCCTTCCCAGAGCACCAGTACATCCGGTGCATGGGTCGAATAGCCATATTCAAAGCCGAGCGTTGCCGATTCGGAGAGTGGGCTGTTATACACCGCAAACGAAGCACGAGCCTGTGTCAACTCTTGCAGCGGGATATATCGCCGTCCAGTATGCACATCCGACAGAACCAGATGGCGTTGACTAAACGTTCCCCGTTCTGAATCCTGACCTGTCAAGCGGATAGGGATATCATCGGTCAAAATCGTCGCAAATGCCAGCGTTTCGGCATGGCCCCAGTCAATGCCGCCATCCTGATGAATGCTAGTGCGTCGCCGTTCCAGGAGACGTTCCAGCTTCCGATTTACATGAAAGCCTTCGGGTAAACGCAACAATGCTTCATTGAGATCGATCAACTTATGTGCTGATACCACCTGGGGGGCCTCAACCGGTCGATGCAGCAGTGATGCGACCGAGACAGCCACCGTTGCTTCGATCCGTCCCCTTTTTTCGACTTCTTTTAATGCACGATGCAAACGATTATGGGCATCCTGCTCCATTGTTTGCGCTTCATCGGTACTGATAATGCCACCTTTTTGGAGTTGTTCTGCCCATTGCTGGCGCACCGTTGGATGTTGGTTGATTAGATTATACATACGTGGTTGAGTAAACGATGGTTCATCACCCTCGTTATGGCCCCAACGCCGATAGCCGACCAGATCGATCAGAAAGTCTTTTTCAAACCGCTCCCGATAGGCAAAGGCCATGCGTGCCGCTGCAAGGCATGCATGGGGATCATCAGCATTGACATGCACAATCGGTATCTCAAACCCCTTGGCCAGGTCGCTGGCATAGAGTGTTGAACGCGAGTCGTTCATATCGGTGGTAAAACCAATCTGGTTATTGGTAATAATATGAATCGTCCCACCTGTATGATACCCCGGCAAGCGCGACAGGTTCAGGGTTTCGGCAACCACCCCTTGACCGGGAAATGAAGCATCACCATGAATGAGGATGGGTAACGAGGCTTTCCGATCCTTCACCGGTGAACCTGGCTGATTACGCTGCTCTTGTACGGCCCGTGCTCGCCCTTCGACCACGGGGTTGACAAACTCCAGGTGGCTCGGGTTGGGTGCCAGGGTAATCGGCATCTCATACACCACGCTATCACGATAGGCAGTACGTGCCCCCAGATGATACTTGACATCGCCCGTCCAGCCGAGATACGTGCCTTTGTTGTAATGGCTTGGCCCTTGAAAACCGGCAAGAATGGCGCTATACGGCTTGCCCAGAATATGAGCAAGCACATTGAGCCGACCACGGTGGGCCATCCCAATCACGACCTCCTGGGTGCCCGATTCAGAGGCATCACGAATAATCGAATCGAGCATCGGGATCAACATATCATTGCCCTCGAGCGAGAAGCGTTTCTGGCCCGGAAAGGTCTGATGCAAAAATCGCTCAAAGGACTCGACCTCGGTCAGACGGTAGAGCATATGCCGTTGAGTC
This sequence comes from Chloroflexaceae bacterium, assembly GCA_012034075.1. GTDB lineage: Bacteria > Chloroflexota > Chloroflexia > Chloroflexales > Chloroflexaceae > JAAURD01. The sequence goes on from JAAURD010000054.1 coordinate 16,869, forward strand.
ATAGCATCAAAATCAGCAAAAAAGCGTTTACTTTCGGCAGCCTCGCGCAACCAGGCACGCTCTTCATGATGTTGCACATGATCATCTTCATAGCCCAGTGTATTAGAATAAATCTGGCGCAAGCGTTGCACTGCTTCCAACGCGTTGCGTGTGCCTTCGGCCAGTGGGCTGAAGACAACATTGGGCGGCAACGATGCCAGATCATCGGTCGTCAACCCATGGGTTTCCAGTTCCAAACCCGGATCACCAGGAGGGGGCTTGCCAAGCGGGTCAATCTGTGCTCCCAGATGCCCTAGTTCACGGATCATACGCACGAGCCGGGCCGTCCCTACAATACGTAAGACATCAGGTGGCGGCATCTCAATCAGTGGTGTATCAGGCAGCGATACCCGACCATTGGAGTCAGAGGTCAGTGGCGGTTTGGCACTATCAGCGTTCGCCGCTACCGCTGGTCGAGGAGTTGTAGATTCTATGCGCCTGGGTGCTGCTGGTTTCTGTTCCGCACTGGTGGGCAAGATGGCAGATTCGGACTGTGGCCCGGTGTCACCTTGTTGTTGGTCGGTGAGTACTGGTTGTCCTGATTCGGTCTGCATTGGCTGTGTTTGCTGCGTGGGTTGTGGCACATTGTTCGGTACCGCAGGTGGTGTCTCAGCATACGGTTGTGGCGCTTTGGCATTGGCTGCTTCCCATGCGGCAAAAATAGACCGGGTGGCTTCATCAACAGAGTTTGGGTCCTGGCAATACTGATCATATAACTCTAACAGATAGCCGGCATTGGGCCCATGGAACAGGTCCAGTTCATGCATCATCCTCGGGTATCCTCTCATCTGATTGGTATATTGTTCGTGTTTGTTGACCTATGTCGCTTTGCGTAGCTTCTCCCAACCCAGCATGGGTTTGGCTGTCTTTATTGGTCATCATCGTTGTTTGATCAATCAATGCGTTATTGGTATTTCAGTCTCGATACCACTCTTCGCAAGATCAGGTATCATAATCTGAATTGCACGTGCATGCTCATGCTCTTCGGTTACCAATATCAGCCCTTTATGTTGGGCGATGATCGTCCGAGTCAGCACGAGGCTCGACTCAGAGGTATCCGGAGAGAGTAATTGTTTGAACTGAGTCAGGTCGATACTGTGACTCATATCGAGAAAGCTGATTTGACAACAGGGAGCGTGTGCTGTTTGATGCTTCCCCTCGGTGATCCATTGACTGCTGATCACCAGCGTACCACCTTGCAAAAGGGACTTACGTACCGAAAGCAACAGGCTGAGCACGACATGAAGCACACCATCGGGTTGTAGATACATGTCGGGAAGATGCTGATCGAGCAACAGTTCAAGTTGTACCCGCTCGCGCTGGAAGAGTTGATAGGTTAACTGATGCGCCTGGTTGATGATATCATTGATCGCTGTTGGTTGCCAGGATGTGTTTGTTTGATCCATCCATACGCTCAGGTCTTCCAATAGTTGGGTTATGCACGCAGCATCGTGAATCGTCTGGGGTAACATTTCGGACCATTGCGCAGCTATGTCGTCCTGATCTTGCGATGCTTGTTGCAATCGTTGGTGCATCTGCATGGTGGTTTCACGCAACCGCACGATGGTTGTGGAGAGCAGCGATCCCAGGCCCATCCAGCGTTCAGTCTGTTCGAGTAACGCCGACAGACTCTCCTGCCAGGTCACATTACTCCACCGTTCCAGGTATTGGGTCGCTTGATCGTTCATACCGGCTATCTGTAAGCGATCAACATCATACCACTGTTTCTGGCCTTTCGTATCCAGCGTACAGATTCGCATATGATAATATTCTTGACCAGATTCTGATGGTGAGTCAAGTTCCTGAAATGATCCATTACAGGTTTCAATGCGAGATTGAATATGCTCATCCCATATCTGGTTATAACGTTTCCCGACAATATTACGCGGGTGTCCACCTGTCATAGCACGGCAAAATGCATAATTGGTAGCGAGTATGGCGCCACCAGCGTCTACTAGCACCAGACCTTCAGCAAGATTATCGAAGACGATACGTAACAAATCGCGGCTACGTTGCAGCTGTTCAGTGCGATGCTCAATCAACGCCTCTAGCTTTTCACTATGCTGTTTGAGCCGCTGAATCAGTTGCATGTTAGCACACGTTACCGCAATCACATTGGTAAAAATGGCGAGCATTTGCCACATATCGCTGGAAAACGGCGAATCTATATGTGTTTCATAGACCAGCACAAACGAACCGATTGCTTTGCCACTCTGAATGAGTGGTAAGGCAATGCAGGTAAAATTCAGCGCCTGGTCCGCATGGGTATCATTCACAATTTGTTGTTGATGATAGGCATTCTGGGCTGCCAGGCCAATCCGTTCCATCAAAGCCGGATGATGGATCGGCGCCAGTTCATCCGTTTCGGCCGGAGATAACCCGACGGGTTGCAGTTGGCCCTGGTCATTTAACAGATAGAGCAGCCCATAATGCACCCCAAAGACACTGACACTCTTCTGGTGGATTTGCTGAACGAGATCACGGTACGAATATTCGGCGGTGAGAAACTGCGTCATCGAGAAGAGTGCCAGCGCCTGTTCACGGCGTCGGCTAATATCGGCAAAGCGCTTGGACGAACCGAGCGCCATGGCAACCTGAGAGACAACCCCCTCCATCAAGAGCAAATCCTGGCTCGTAAAATAGTTTGGTTTTGTGTGATAGAGTGTCAATACTCCCATCACCGTCTGGGCTTGCCGAATGGGGAGCACCATGGCACTACCGGTTTGCTGCCATTGGACATACGAAATCCAGCGCTTATCGGTTAAGACATCCGATAATACCACACTGCGTCCATGGCGCAACACCCAACCCGCCAGGCCACGATCAAGCAGCACACGGGTAAACCCGCGCGGCATGGGGAAGATGTGCTTATCGCGCAGGCTCTGGGCTAATTCAACGGTATTGCCGGGACCGATGAGCATGATACTCGTATTGTTGACTTGCAGTGCATGAGCAATAACACGCAGCACACGCTCAACAATCACCACCGGATCGAAGGTTTCGCGCAATTCCATCGCTATCTGCATGAGCAACGAGGTCCGACGCAGTTGATCATCGGCTGATGCCGATGACGGTGCAGGTTCATCCGTCACACCATTGTCGGTTTGTGGCAGAGAGGGGATTAGTTCGTCCGGTATCTGGTGGTTGGTCTGACTATCATTTGCATATGGATTGAACGATGCAGATGCGGGTGTATCAGCTGATGCAAGCTGTTCGTTGTTTTCCTGCAATGCTAAAATGAGATCGATCAATTCGTTCACTGACCGATGTTGTAATTCCTGGCGGGTCAGGGTCATCTCAAACACACCTAATCTATGAGGAAGGCTTGCAGGTTGTCGTGGTGATCCCTCATTCTGATGTGTCGGGCTGTTCAGAAAGCCAGACAGCGAGCATTCCTGGTTCAAACAGGTCCTTGAACGATGACATGATGCAAGGTACCTGTTTCATATATCTATTGTACCATGGCCCAGGCAGGGTGAGATAACGTTTCTATGGAAGTTGCGAGAACATTTGCTTTTGCGAGGTTGGTATCCAATACCGTGTTTTTATTTCGGTGCGAAGAGCATGGCAGACAGACTTGTTAGGAGATACCAACATCTAGCGACATCAGACCATTCCTGTGTTCGCTCTGCAGATGTTGGGTAACGTTGCTTGTTTCTATCGTGCTGAGGCAGCGAGAGAGCAATTCTGCGCGCTACCTCAGGTTGTATCATTTGTTCTATGCTCTATGAGTCAGGACTGAATGGTTAGCGATGCTCATTATTCAGCGGTAGCATTTTCCATACCCTCTGGTGCACCAAAGGCTTCGCGCAGTTTGGCTTCGTTTTCGGTTGACAAGTTTGTTTGCAAGATTTCAAACTCATACGATTTCAGCTCTTCCACCACTTTGTCAACCACCGCATTGCTGGTCAACAAAAACAGCGCCGAAGTTCCTGGTTCAATCTTATCGCGGGCTCCTTTGATGAAGTCGTCATCGATGCCAATATCGCTAAACATACCACCAAGGGCGCCACCCGCCATACCCGCAGCTAGACCGAGCCAGGGCATCCAAAAGAGCAGACCAATGAGTAAGCCCCAAAAGGCACCACCGAGCGCACCAGCACCGACCAGATCATGTAGCTGTTTGATTTTGGGCTTACCGTCTGATTTCCGCGTGAGAATAGCAGCATCGAGCAGCGTGATCAGTTCCCGCTTCTGCAAATCCTGGATGGCCCCCAGCATACTCTTCGCGCCGTCTTCCGTCTTAAACCCCAATACCACGAGCGTACTCATACCTCATGTCTCCTTTCGCATCAGATCTGCGTTCTGCAATCTGTGAAACCTGTTTTTTATCCCGAATAGCCTTATTATACTCCAAAAACGACACAACAAAAACAGATGATAGTACCAGATGAAGGTTGCGAAAAAAACCGGTGTCCTATGAGGAACACCGGGGAAACACATAGTCAGCAACAAACCGTCTTAACTCAGCCCGCTGTTGACGTTGTTGAAGACTTCACTCACTTTGCCACCGAGCAAAGTCAGAATACCAATAACGACAATTGCAATCAAGACCAGAATAAGAGCGTACTCGACCAGGCCCTGACCTTCTTCCTTGGCAAAAAAACTGCGAATCATGTTTATTTCACCTTCCTATGTACAATACTATTGCGTCGAACGCAAGAACAGTATACAACATGTTTCTATCAAAACGCAAGTATCAAATGAAGGAGTCATTCGGATGAACGTGATTGGCATGATTGGTGGTATGAGTTGGGAATCATCGGCAACATATTATCGCCTGATCAACGAACGGGTCAAGCAGCGTCTGGGGGGCTTCCATTCGGCCCATTGTGTGCTGTATTCGGTCGATTTCGCCGATATTGAGCGACTGCAACAGCAGGGCCGTTGGGATGAGGCTGGTCTGCTGCTAGCCCATGCAGCACGTTGCGTTGAGCAGGCCGGGGCGGATATGCTCGTATTATGCACCAATACCATGCATTGTCTGGCCGACACTATTCAGCAGGCAGTAACCGTGCCCTTGCTGCATATTGCGGATGCAACTGCCATGGCCGTGCAGGCGCAGGGCTTGCAGCGAGTTGGTTTGCTGGGAACCCGGTTTACGATGGAGGGGGATTTTTATACCGGCCGTTTGCGTGAGCAGCATGGGTTGCAGGTGTTGTTGGCCGCAAGCAACGTCATGGTATTGAGGCTTTGGTCGGCACCGTTCCCGTAGAGGCACAGCTTGCTGGGATCGTCCCCTGGGACAAAGCGGCTTTCGACACCCCCGCGCGCAGCATACTCCCACTCGGCTTCGGTTGGCAGGCGGTAATACCCTTTGCCGGGTTTATCCGGTCCAAGACCAATGTGCTGGTTGAGCCAAGCGATGTAATCCTGGACATCGCGCCATGACACGTTCGTCACCGGGCGGTTGAGCGACTCGCTGGAAACGCTTTTTCCCAGATTATTTGGCAAGTTGCCCGACGTGCAGAATGCAAGAGTCGACGGACACGCACCGGCATACCTGCTCCGGACAAACGCATAAAACTCTCCTCGGGTGACTTCGCGTGTTCCGATCGCAAAGGCCTCAGGAATGGTAACTTCGATCCTTTGATCGACCGGCTTTTGTCCAAAGCTGCTCGCAGGACCCGGGCCCCCTTCATACGGCTCGCGACCCGCTTCACGTGGCGCAGATCCCATTTTGAACGATCCACGCGACACCACAACGAGGTGGGGACAGGTCTCGCATTCCCACACCGGATCGTTAGGCTCGACGGCACGACGGATCGAAACGGGGTCCGACGGCTCGGCTTCTGTCGGGACCACTTTGCCCCAGACATCGATCGTCTCGAGCAACTCGTCGTAGAACGCTGGCGTCTGCGGCTTCAAGTTCGGGTTGGCAGCAACCTCCTTGTGCACCTCCCAGCGGACCCGCGTGGCGCTGGTCTGGACGGCCAAACCGCTCTCCAGCAACTTGGATAGATGCTTGGTATAGATGGACGGCAAATCGCCAGGATTGCTACCGTCAACCACCGTGTGCGCGACCTGACCGGCGCTGGCGGCATAGAGCACAATCATGCCCGATGGCGTGGTGCCTGACGGCGGGGGCACAGGCGCGGCCACAACAGGCGCAAAGCCTTTGGTAGATTTTTTAGGTGCTGCGGGGGGCACCGGAATTTCACGGCAGGCGTCAATAACAAAAATTCCGTTGACCTTCACCGGCTGGGTCCGTGACGCGAGCACCTCCTGCAGCCGCGAAACTCACGGAACAGACGCCGCAAGCTCGCGCTCTTGCTGCGCAACTGGCTTTCGCTGGCGCCTTTTGGAACATCGACCGGCACAAGATAGCTGTCGTTGTCGATCTCGACGCCGTGACCGGAAAATAGAAGACGGCAACACCGTCGGTCTTCATCGCAAGGATCTGCTCGCGGAAGGCGGACCAGCGCTGCTCGAACTCCGCCGGCGTCAGGTCCTTTTCCGGCTCAAGCTCGGGCGAGAAGCCGGGCCGTTTGCGCAAAACCTCGGCAAGGCGGCGGCCATCATTCTCCGCCGTGGGAAGCTTGTCGATCTCACGGTAGTCCTTGTTTACGATCAGGAGCGCCGGGTTAGCAGCGGCCGGGGAGCTTTGGGCGACCGCGCGCGAACCGTGGGCCATCGCCACAACGAGGGCGAGGCCAAAAGCAGCCGCAGCAAGCGAAAACAGGACGCATCTGACAAACCGCATGGACGCCTCACTCTGACAAGGCAGAAATCGATCCCGAAAAGCTTCCGAAAGGCTAACGGGTGGCAGGCGCGATGAGGCACGCCCGTCAGCCTCTGATCCCGCTCTGGACGGAAGCCCCGCCCGCTGCCAGTGTCAATAACTTCAAGCGGTGGTGTTGCCCGAGTGGCGCATCGGGGCCACAACCGTCCAAGCATCGTGCGACTGGCCATTTGCCCCGTCACGGCCTGATGCGAATGTCGCAAGCTATGCAGTGTGACGCGGGCGGCGTTGGCGCGGGTGATGTCATGAGTTCAGCAACTGGCGTGGAACCGTTCGATCTGCCAACGGCTCGAAACCCCGTCGAAGACGCCATACGCGCCATCGGTCAGCACAATCCGAAAGAGGATTGGATGCTCGACGCCGCCGCACACGCCAAACAATACGGGGCCACGGCACCTGGACTTTCGGCAATTCTGACATCGGATCCACGGGTGAAGGACGCAGCCGAGGCCTACACAAAACTCGACGCCCGCGCGAAGACAGCCCGCTGCCGGTATGAATTCTCGATGGCATCAATGGCGCTGCTCGCGGTGCTGTTCGGTCTCATCGCGATGTTCCTCAGCGTCGTCCCACCGGAGTTGGGCCTTGTCTTGCGATATGGCATCGCATTTGTGCTGGCAGGCTTCCTGGCGGAGTTCATGGTGATCGTCGCCCGCCGTTTTGGCGGTGCCATCGAAAGCTACAAAAATGTGGTTCGGGTCGGGCTCCCGCTCGCAGCCGTGGCCTGGCAGCATTATGCCCCTTTTGTGCCGCCGTCGATCTCAAGCCACGTGGAGGACCTGCGAAACGGTTCGATCCTGGCCATGGTCCTCACGTTGATCGTGTCTGACACCAACTCGGGCGGCATCATCGCGTGGCTCGTCAATCTCGTGTACCGGCCAGGACCTATTGTTGCCGCTGGCGTGAAAGTCGATGTGTCCAAGCTGCCCTTAAAGCAGCAGTGGTACGAATTGCGCGGACACGCGGAAGATCAGCGACGGCGCTATTTCCTTGGGGTGGTCCTGTCTGACAAGGGCACTGGAACCGATCTCCTGTCCCACAAGCTCGAATATGTCCGCCGCCATCATATCGAGGTCCAGCAGGGCTATTTCGAAAAGCTGTCGAAGGACAATCTCAAAGACGCAAAGACGCCGGAACGGATTAGGCAAGTCGCGAGTTCCATCCTCGTAGGTGCGGTCGTCCTGTTGTGGTTTCTCTACCTGGCGCTGGATTCCGAGCAGAGTGGTGGCCTGCATTGGCTTCCCGCTGGCGTGGCAGCTTGGTTACTCGAACGCACGCGCGCCGGTTGGGGTGACCTTGCCGTTCTGGCGTCGCTCGGCGCGGTTGGCATCTACGGCTACTCTCAGTTAACGACAACGCTACTCGACAAACACGCAACGCATGAACGCTACGCTAATGCCTGGGCCCAGCTGCGCCGCGCCACAA
>JAAURD010000316.1 GCA_012034075.1 Chloroflexaceae bacterium
GGCGCAGCAGATCGAGCTGATCGCCCCGCACCGCCGGAACCGGAAGGGAACGACGCAGGATGGGCGACCCCTGCGCCGAGCGAAGCGACGCTGGAAGGTCGAGCGGGCGTTTGCCTGGCTGCAGAACTATCGTCGGCTGGTGGTACGCTACGAGCGCTATCGTGTCAATTTTCTGGGCTTTGTACAATTGGCGTGTGTCCTGATTTTGCTTCGCCAGGGTTTTTGAGACTGGTTCTTGTGTTTATGCTCCCCAATGCAGAAATGTAAAAGAAAGGGTTTTTTGCCCCCGAAAATGGTACGATGTTGGATAAGACGTCGATGGCTCGTTGTTTTATCCTTGTTATGTGAGACTATACAACACACCATATATGTTCTGTCGGTATTCACATCGGCGTGTAAAACCACAAGAGCGATCAGTTGGTGATACTGATCGTTAGCATGGGTATCCCTCGTTGATACGATGGCAAATGGTACGAATATTGCTCATGTTCCTGATGAAGGAACCAACCAGCATACGTTGAGTGAAAGAATAGTTGTATTTCGGGTAGTCTGGTTAGCAATAGCAATAGTAGATGATATTCAGGAGTAGATATATGATTCCGCGAAATGGCAACCACCAAACTTCTTGTCTTTCAGCCTTTTCCCGGCGCGCCATGCCGGTCGTGCTGGCCCTGTTGCTCACAGTGACAATCATCCCAGGGCTGGCGTTGTTCCTTGTTCAGCCCGTTTTTGCTGCGGCTACCGTCAGTGGTCGCGTCTTTCAAGATTATAACAATAACGGCCAATTTGACACCACCGCTGCCATCAATAACGATGGAGACGGTACCATTGGCGTAGCCATTGACCGTGGCATCGAAAATGTGGTGGTTACCGCCTATGACGCAGCGGGTGTTCAGCGTGGTAGCACCTCAACCGCCGCTAATGGCACCTATACCCTGAATGCTACTGGCACTGGGCCGTACCGCATTGAATTTACCAACCTGCCCGATGGTTATGACCCCGGCCCCAACAGCGCTGGAGCAGGAACAACCGTTGTCTTTGTGCCAAATGGTACCTCAAACAACATCAATCTCTCGCTCAATCGACCGGACGACTACTGCCAGGATAACCCCTATCTCGCTACCAGCTGCTATGTTTTTGGCGATCAGTTGAGCAATGCCCTGGGCCAGGGACCAAATGTCGGTGACCCGGTGCTTATCTCCTTTCCCTATTCTGCTGGAAGCGAAGCTGCCGATGGAAATGATGCCAACTATCGTCAGCCAATTACCCATCCAGTGATGGTCGGTTCGGATGAACTTGGTACTGTCTGGGGCATGGCCTACTACCGACGTGGTCGTTCGCTCTTTGCCGCAGCCTATACCAAACGCCATTCCGGCTTTGGGCCAGATGGCACCGGCGCGATCTATCGCATCGATGTGGATGCCTCTTACGCTGCTACAACTGCTTCGCTCTACGCCGATCTCAATGCTATCTTTGGTGCTGGCACCGCTGGTGCCGACCCGCACGATCCCACCGACTTCGATACCGATAATGACAATATAGCCTGGGATGCCGTGGGCAAAAGCTCACTGGGCGGCGTCGCCATTGATGAAGACGAAACCACGCTGTATGTCATTAATCTGTTTAATCGCCGACTCTATGCCCTACCACTAGGCGATACGCCATTAACTGCCGCCGATGCCGGGTCAATTGACTCGGTACAGATTCCCCGCAACCTGCCCGGTTGTCCTGCCCGCAGTGATGCCCGTCCCTTTGCCTTAACCTACTATGAAGATACCCTCTATGTTGGCATGGTCTGTTCCGCCGAGAGCAGCCAGGATGTTGCTGACCTGCAAGCCTATGTCTACACCGCCAATCCCAATACCCTGGCCTTTAACAACACACCCGTCCTGACTATACCGCTTAACGACACAGATTACCCACGGGGTGATGTCGATCGGGGACTCACTGTTCTTGACCCTCAGTTTTCAGCCAACTGGAACCCCTGGTCACCAACGTTCACAAAGGTAGACCCAAATGCTGCCTTTATCTATCCTCAACCCATGCTCACCAGCATTGCCTTTGATCAGGGCGATATGATCCTGGGCTTGCGCGATCGTATGGGTGATCAGGTAGGGTCTTTCACCCTGAGCAATCCCGATGATGCCACAGAACGCACCAAAGGCATCACTGGTGGTGATATGCTCCGCGCCTGTGGTGACCCCGACTCTGGCTGGACGCTCGAAGATAACGCCCGATGTGATGGTAATGGTGCTGGCGACCAGAACAGCAATCAGGGACCTGGCGGTGGTGAGTTCTACTTCCGTGATGAGTATCGTCGCCGTGGACCTCCTCCTTTGGATCCTCCTTTGGCTGCTGGTGACGAATATGGCCGTCCACACCAGGAAGTTTCAATGGGGAGCGTTATCCAAATCCCCGGTTTTCCTGATGCCGTCTTTACCGTGATGGATCCGATTATTCTAACTGGCTTGATTGACCGTGGGGGCACCCGCTGGTTTGCCAATGATGATGGGAACTATACCAAAGCCTATGAGATTTATTCCTCGCCAACTCCGCCAACTCCGCCGCCCACCTTCGGCAAAGCCAACGGTCTCGGCGATCTGGTCGCGCTCTGCGATGCTGCCCCGGTTGAGCTTGGCAACCGCATCTGGGATGATACCGACGGCGATGGCATTCAAGACCCGGATGAGTCCGGACTAGCGAACGTTGAAGTTGAACTCTGGGAGGACACCGACGGCGATGGCACCGCCGATACGCTGGTCGGCACTACCACCACCGACGCCAATGGTGAATTTTACTTCAACGATACCAACATCACCAATGGCATCCAATATGATACCGCCTATGAGATTCGCGTTGATACGACCCAGACAGCTATCAGCACACCGGGCTACGTGCCCACCGAAGGGCATGCCGATAGCAGCGCCAATGGCACCAGCCGTGACTCAGATGGTGTGCTGTCTGGGACCAACGTTGTGATTGAAGTGACCACCGGTGGGCCTGGTGAAAACGACCATACGCTCGATCTTGGTTTCTCCGTACCGGTCAGCGTGGGTGACCTGGTCTGGTTTGATACCAACAATAACGGCCTGGTCGATACCAATGAAGTGGGCGTCGAAGGCGTCACGGTTGAACTGTATGCCGACACCAATGGCAACGGTGTATACGATGAGGGGACCGATACCCTGATTGAGACCCAGACAACCGACAGTGATGGCAACTATCTTTTTGATGAGCTTTCACCGGGCAGCTATCTTGTCATCTTGCCAGAAAGCAACTTCGACACAGGCGGCGCCCTGGAGGGCTATTACAGCAGCACCGGCACCACCGGCTCATCGACTGGTCCCTACGAACCAGCCCCCAGCCCCAACAACAATATCAACGATGACGACAATGGCACCCGTGAAGATGGCGTCGGCGTCGTTTCCACTTCGGTTGATCTCAGACCCGGCCAGGAACCTACCAATGACGGCGATACCGATGCCAACAGCAACCTGACCGTAGACTTTGGCTTTTATACCCTGAGCCTGGGCAACCTGGTCTGGGAAGATGCAAATAACAATGGCGTCGTCGATAGCGGCGAAGCGGGCATCGCCGGCGTGACCGTCAATCTGTACGATAGCGATGGCAACCTCGTTGCGACCACCACAACCGATAGCAATGGCAACTATCTCTTTACCGGCCTCAACGAAGGTGACTATACGGTTGAGATCGAAACTCCCGCTGGCTATATCAGCAGTAGCGGCACCAATGGCTCAACCAGTGGCGACTATGAGCCAGCGCCCGACCCCAACGATGATGAAGATGACGACGATAATGGCACCACCGATGGCAGCGTCATTCGCAGTGATCCGATCACCCTGGAAGCGGGCAACGAACCCGATGTTGACAACGCCAGCGGCACCAGCACCAACCTGACCGTTGATTTTGGCCTCTACCAACCTGCTTCATTGGGCGATTATGTCTGGGATGATATCGACCGCGATGGCATTCAAGATACCAATGAAGAGCCGGTCGCAGGCGTCACCGTCAATCTCTACGATGGCGACGGCAACCTGATCGCGACCACGACCACCGACGCCAATGGCAACTACCTGTTCGACAATCTCACGGCGGGCGACTATCAGGTGGAATTTGAGCTGCCCGATGGCTATGCGTTTACCCAGCAGCAGCAGGGCAGTAATAGCTCGGTGGATAGCGATGTGGACCCGGATACCGGGTTCACCGAAACGATCAGCCTGGATGCGGGTGAAAATGACCTCACCTGGGATGCCGGTCTCTACCGTCCGTTAAGCCTGGGCAACCGCGTCTGGTACGACGATGACAAC
>JAAURD010000055.1 GCA_012034075.1 Chloroflexaceae bacterium
ACGCAGGCCGTAGGCGCGGCTTGCAGCCGCGTTCACTTTCCACCGCAAAAGATGTCCCCATACCAAGCACCTCCAACCCGGTGCGGTCGTCCCGACCGACGAAGTTCGCGACCAGCGTCCGGGCAGCGTGCGGTCGGGGCGACCGCTGTGCGGCTGCAAGCCGCACCTACGATCTTGCTTGCACCGATGAGGTGTGCGACCCGCGTCCGACCTGCGTGCGGTCCGCATGCGATCTGCTCTGGCATTCCTGCAAGCGCACGACTTGCGACCGTTTGCTCGGCTTGTAGCCGCGCAAACGATTCACTCCAACGCGTCCGACCCACGTCCGGCCTGTGTGTGGTCGTCCCGACCGCCGTGCGGCTGCAAGCCGCACCTACATGGGGCGCAATACCTTGCGCCCCGATAACACACTTCCCCGTGTACCCACAACGGCAGCACCACCGCCGGGGTAACTCCATCGCACCGTTTTAGGCTGCGAGCTGCTCCAGAATTTCCTGAGCGGTCAGTGCCGCGATCACAGCCGGGCCACCACCCATCAAAATACCAACCCCAATGGCCTCGGTAATCTCGGCTTTGGTTGCACCGGCATTCAGCGCATCTTTAATATGCATGGTCATACAGCCATCGCAACGCACCGTTACGGCAATACCCACTTCAATCAGTGATTTGGTTTTGGTATCGAGCGCACCAGGTGACATCGTGCCCTTGTTCATCTGCATCATACCACCCATGGTATTTGGCAATGCCTGACCCAGTTTCCCCAATCCGCTCATCAATCCACTATGATATTCCTTAAAATCCTGACTCATTCTATCCTCCTTGGTTCTTTAAAACGCTATGTGCTTCTGTCTCACGCCACTCGACATGCTTACCGTCTGTCTCACGGCCTATTGTAACCGATATTCTGCCAACGTTGTGCGAAGCACAACATTTCCATAGCCCCAATAAACCCAGGCGGACGTGAATACACATCCTAAGATCATAGCGATGATGCCAATGAGTCCCGCCTCTGGTCCAAACGCCCCACCAGTCCAGAACGGGGGACCGCCCTGTTCAATTGCCAGCGCCGTCACGCCAAAGAGTTGCTGACCACTCACGGGAAAGCCAAAGACATAGCCCTGGAAAAAGTTCCAGGTGATATGAATGCCGATTGGCATGGCCAGTTGCCCGGTAAGGACATACCCCAGAGCCAGAAAGAGCCCGGCCAGCATAATATTGGCGGTGCTGATGACTGTGGCATTGGGGTTACTGGCATGTGCCAGGCCAAACAGGATCGAAGACCCTAGGCTTGCCAGTACAATGGCCCAGCGAGCACCAATCAGGGAAAAGTTCAGCCCTTCGCTTAGATTGCGCAGGACATAGCCGCGAAACATCAGTTCTTCGTAGATACCGACGCCAATCATCGTAATGAGCGGGGGTAGCCAGGCTACAACAAATGGCTGATCCAGGTCGGGTTGTTGCCAGAGGGCGGTGATTGTGATCCAGCCGGCAGCTAGCTCTACCACAAAAATAAAGCCCATCAGCATGGCCCCCAGCACCAGCCCGAAGGCAAAATCAAGCCACCACTGACGGTTGAGTTGCAAGCCAAAATCAACCAGGCGGCGACGGTCGAGCCAGCGGCCTGCCACCCACAGGACCAGCAGGGTGACTATGACCATCGTGACGGCGGCCACGGTGATGAGCAGCGAAAGCGGCGGCACGATGAGCGTAAGTACTTCTATGCCGAGCACCACACCGAGCATGGCGGTCAAGGTGGCGCCGGTAAACAGAAACAGCAGGATCGTGAGCATCAGCCGCCAGAGCGCACGTAGGCGTCGCTCACGCCGGTTCCAGAATGGCAACAGCACCACCATAACGAGTGACCAACTTTGTTGGTCGGCGTTGGAGTTCACCTACACCTCAATGCAGAGACCATCATAGGCCAGTGCAACACCGGGGGGCAAAAAGGCACTGACGCTTGCATGATCAATATCGTGGTTCATATGGACCAGAAAGGTCCGCCGGGGGCGCAATTCCTCAATCACGGCGAGTGCCTCGGCCAGGCTAAAATGGGTCGGATGCGGGCGAAAACGCAATGCATCCAGCACCAGCACATCCAACCCTTGCAACGTGCGTCGCGATTCAACGGATAGGCCGCTGGCATCGGTGGCATAGGCCAGGTTGCCAAACCGGTAGCCAGTAATCGTCCAGGTGCCATGTTCCACATCAAACGGTACAATCCAGGTTGGCCCAATCGCAAAACGCCTGGTGACAGGCAGCAGTTCCAGGGCCGGTCGGGTCGAACCATCCGAGGCATCTTCAAACGCATAGCTAAAGCGCTGGCGCACATCACGCAGCGTAGCCGGGCTACCATAAATCGGCATGGTATCACCATAGCGTGTCAACGGCCGCAGATCATCCATGCCTGCCACATGGTCATAGTGCGAATGGGTGAGCAACACTGCATCAATATGGGTAATCCCATTGGCCAGTGCCTGGGTGCGAAAATCGGGGCCGGTATCAATGAGCAGGGTCTGATCATCCACCGCAAGCACTGCCGATGTTCGCATACGGCGGTTACGCGGGTCAGTCGATGTACACACGCTGCAGGTGCAACCCAGATGCGGAACACCCATCGATGTACCAGTTCCCAGAAAAGTTAATAACAATGCCGGTTCAGCCTCGATTCGAGAGATCAGCGAAAATCCATACTCCCATCGCTCTGATAGTATAGTATAGCACACATGCGGCACAACGTGGGTAATGGACAATGGACAATGGACAATGGACAATGGACAGTTGATAATTGATAATTGATAGCAGGAAGCGAGGTAAGGGTACATTGAGATGAGATACGATGGGGGTTTTCTGTTGCATTGCCAACCAGGCTCTTGCGCTGCAGCAACCGCCGTCTAATGGTATACTTATTTCATACGCTGGTTGCATGTGCTATGCTGTTGTGCGAATCGGTCAGCACGGTGGTTGTCGGGAACAATACCGCCAGAGTATGCGTTGTGATCCAACATGGAGCGTTTAGAGGAGGACCATGAACAGAGGAAATCGCCCCAGAACCACTGATACCCAGAAAACATCGGCTCTCCGGGCCATCTTCGCGTGGCAGCTTCCAGTCTGGCTCATCATTCCGCTGATGACGCTGATGCTGGTAGGCGGTGTTGGCGGCGGTTTTGTTGCAGCGCAGATGCTCACACCTCCAACCACCTGCCCCGAATCGCCCGAAGTCTGCGAAGATTTTGGCGTCTTCTGGGAAGCCTGGCAGCTTGCCCGTGACCATTTTGTGGATGTTGACGCGTTGCAACCAAAAACAATGACCGAGGGCGCCATTCGCGGTATGCTTGATACCCTGGGCGATCAGGGCCATACCCGCTTTCTTACCGCCGAGGAGGCCGAACGTTGGCAGGAATCGCTCTCCGCCGAGTTTGAGGGAATTGGTGCGTATGTTGATGTTGTTGATGGTCAGACGGTGATTGTTGCGCCGATTCAAAGCTCGCCCGCCGAAGAGGCCGGCCTGCTCTCCGGCGATGTCATTCTCCGTGTTGCTGGTGAGGAGACCAGTGGCTGGACAGTGCAAGAGCTGGTGCAGCATGTGCGCGGCCCCAAAGGCACGACCGTCGAATTGACTATTCAGCGTGAAGGCGTTGCCGACCCCTTCAACGTTGATGTACGCCGCGACACGGTCGAACTGCCGAGCGTAAGCTGGACCATGCTGCCCGATACTATCGCGTTTATTCGGCTAAACTCGTTTGCCGAACGTTCCGCCGACCAGATTCGCGATGCGTTGAATGAGGCTATCGCGCAGGGTGCTGAAAGCGTGGTGCTCGATTTGCGTAACAATGGTGGCGGTCTGGTCGATGAAGCAGTCAACATCGCCAGCCAGTTTCTGCCCGCTGATACGACCGTCTTTCTCTGGGAAAATCGCGATGGTGGCCGCCGTCCATCAACCACCAGAAGCGGTGGCGTGGCCCTTGACATGCCACTGGTCGTGCTGGTCAATCGCGGCACTGCCAGTTCCTCCGAAATCCTCTCTGGTGCGCTGCAAGATGCCAAACGTGCCAGCATTGTTGGTAGTCTCACCACTGGTACGGGCACGGTGCTTTCGACCTACCGGCTGCAAGATGGCTCGCAGTTGTTGCTGGGCACATCCCAGTGGCTTACGCCGAACGGTCGGCTCATTCGCACAGAGGGCATCCAACCCGATATCGAGGTTATTCTGCCCGACGATGTGCCGCCGCTCACGCCAGTCACTGCCGAAGGTCTGACCACCGAAGAGCTGCAACAGCAGGCCGATACCCAGTTGCTCAAGGCAATAGAAGTGCTGACCAACGGGGAGTAGGCGGTGACCGGGTCGCTCATACACAAATGGCGTTCATCGATAGACGGAGGTGCGGCTTGCAGCCGCACGGCGGTCGTCCCGACCGCACGCACGCATCAGACGGAGGTGCGGCTTGCAGCCCACGCGCCAGCTGCCAGCAGGCGCTACACGTCCAGGCAAAGCGTATACCAGTGATCACCTGAATTTGGTATCACTTCCTACGTTCCCAAGTGGGATTCTCAGGTCAACATACCTTGCCATCACAACAGCGGTGCGGTCAGGGCGGCGCCTGGGGCTGAAGCAAGAGGCTTTTTAACAGACGGAAGCCCCTTTCGGTGGTGGATCCCAAGCAGTGCGTCTGAGATCCACCATCAGGCACACGAAGGACACAAAGGGCTCACAACGGACGATGTTCAGCGGAGTATCTGTAGGGAGCAGTGTACTACATCGAACATTTGTTCGTAAAAAGAGTAAAAGCAGGCATATTGGTGAGCTATGAAGAAAGATGCTGTACCAAAGTACAGTACCTGCTTGAGTCACCTGTACTTTCTCTGATCTTGTCACTGTACTTTCGTACAGTGACAAGATCAGTACCTTTTGCTATGATGAAATAAGCAGCACCAGAGAACGTGAAAGGAAATGATGCAAGATACGTTCGTATGTTCTGACAGCGTCAGGGAGATCTGAGTGAATATATAATATCACCACAAATAGGTTGGTAGATAGGTCAGAGGTGAGGTGACCCTACGATGAAAAACCGTACATTCAACCATATCGTGCGAGCATACAGCTTTGGGATACCAGTATTGATGATGATTATCCTTATCGGGGGAATGCTCTTGATTGCTCATCCCACAGCGGTCTATGCCGCAACCTACACCGTAAATACGACCGCCGATAGTACTGATGCCGATCTTTCCGATGGGCAATGTCGCACCAGTAGTGGTGAATGTACCTTGCGGGCAGCTATCCAACAAGCCAATGCTACCCCGTTGATTGATGATGAAATCCTCGTTCCTTCAGGAACGTATGTTCTTACCCTGGGTGATATTGAAATTGAAGATACCGTGGTGATTAGCGGCACTGGTGCCACCATGCCAGTCATCGATGGCAATGGTACTGACCGCATCTTCACGGTGGTTGGCAACTACGAAAACGAGAACACGCAGATAACCATCGGCAATCTGGTGTTGCAAAATGGCAATGCCAGCAGCGCCAGTTACGGCAACCTGGGTGGTGCCGTGCTCAACCTTGAAATCCTGACCCTCGACCATGTAGAAATTCGCAATAGCCGTGCTCAAGAGGGCGGCGGTGTTTTTCATTACGGACGAGATGACTATGATTATCTGACGGTGATTGGTTCAAGCATTACCAATAACCGAGCGACCGCCGCGGGGGGCGGTATCAATGTTCGCGGCAAAGCGCGGATTGCCAATAGTAGCGATCAGGTCTATATCACTCGTATTGAGAACAATCGCGCTGCGTCCGGCGGTGGTATCTTCGTACAAAGTGATGCCGAGGTCATCCTCATAGGTAATGCTCGTGGCCTGGATATCCCATTGATGATCTCCAGCAATAGAGCCAACAACAGCGGCGGCGGTATCTTCAATAACGCCACCTTAACGCTCGATGGTGTCCAGGTAGAGCGCAACCAGGTCCAACGCTATCATGGCGGTGGCATCTTCAATAATCGCGGCAGCTTGACGATCCGCCAGAGTGCCATCTCCAACAATGAAGCCAGGACACCTTTCACGGATACCTGGAATGGGCACGACACGGTGCCGAACTACTGGGGCACCGGTGGTGGTATTGCCAACTTCAATGGTGGTGATATCACGATGAGCGATAGTCTGATGCAGAGCAACACCGCCGTGATTGAAGGCGGGGCGATGACCAACAAAGGCGACGGCGATATTACCCTGGAACGGGTGACTTTGAGCGATAATGAAGTCACAGGAGCATGGCTCCAGTATTTTGATCCGGCCGTTCGAGCACCAGAAGTGTATGGCAACGGTGGCGCTATCTTCTCTCAGAGCACTGGTCATGTGCAGATAGTGCAATCACGCATGATAGGCAACCGTGCTGGTCATGGCGGTGGGGCATTAAACAACACAGCGCAACTGGAAATTGCAGATACGTTGTTTGCTGATAATCGTGCTGGTACGCACCCGGACAGTTCGGGTGGGGTAGGTGGGGCGCTCTACAACTATACTGGTAATGTCGATCTGCGCCGTCTGGTCTTCCGCAATAACGAAGCGACCGATAGCGGTGGCGCGATCTTCAACCTCAGTGCCACGACCAGAATCTACGATAGCGCCTTTGTTGGCAACAAAGCCCTGACTCAAGGTGGTGCGCTCTACAATACGGTTCTACGGTACTCGGATGAGTTGTGGCCAGCCGGTGTGATGGAGTTAACCAATGTTACCATAAGTGGCAACGTGGCTGGCTGGCGCGGTGGGGCGATCCTCCAGAACAATGAGAATCGACCGGCTGATGGCGCCCAAAATGCCATGCGTCTCACCAATGTCACCATTGCCGAGAACCGTGCCAGGGAATATGGCGGCATTGCCCACGTGTTTAGCCGTAATTGGGAAGATTGGGATAATTGGGATGATAGCTGGATCCGCAATAGCATCATTGCCGATAACTTCCACGGGTATGTCGAAGGTGATCCCGATTCTCCTGGTGTCGTCGAGCAGCAGTGTGTCAGCGAGGGCTTCCCATGGTCAGCGCCAATCGCTTCGCTGGGCTACAACATTGCTAGCGATGACTCGTGCAGCAGCTGGTTCACCCAGAGCAGCGATCGCAATAATACCGACCCACGCCTGGGTGCATTGGAAGAGCAAGAGGGCAATGGTCGTGAGCTTACTACCTGGGTCTATCCGCTCCTGGCTGATAGCCCGGCGATTGACCCCGATACCAGCAATGGTGCTACCGATGAGGACCAGCGTGGCTTCACCCGCGAGAACCAGCGCGACATTGGCGCCTTTGAAGTGCTAAAACCTGTGGCGAACGATGACCAGGGCCAGATAGCCTTTCCAAGCCCTATCACCATCGATCTGCTCACCAATGACACCGACCCCGATAGTGATACCCTTGACCCGACCAGCGTGCAGGTCACTATCACTGCAAATCAGGGCACGATAGAAACACATGACGATGCCCGTATCACGTATACACCCGCGGCCGGGTTCAATGGTACGACCACGGCAACGTATACCGTCAACGATGGGCATGGGCATGCATCCAATGCGGCAACAATAGCGATAACGGTGCTGTCTCATAGCCGCTCGGTGGCCGTTCCCGATAGCGTTAGCACAAACCAGAACACATCTGTCATCATCGATGTGCTAGCCAATGATAGTGCGACTCCTGGATATAACAAAATCCCCGACAGTGTGCAGATACGCACAGGATCTGACGTTGCTCCAGAACATGGTGCAGTTACCCGCATCAACATCACCACAGGTGCTGTCACTTACCGCCCAGACGCTGACTTTAGCGGTGTTGATACCTTCCAATACCGCTTCAAAGCGAATGACCAGATCTGGTCCAACTGGGCAGAGATCACGGTGAATGTTGGTGACAACTAACCCCCCAATAAGCCACTAACAAGAGTGCGATAGTACCCAACCTGCTAGCACCTGGTCTGTGAGGCCAGGTGCGTATTGTTTGTCTGTGATAGGACTCGACCAACTTCTACACGTCATACGTATAGAGCCTCTTATACTAAATTCGGGTGATCACTGGTATACGCTTTGATAGAACACGGAGCGCCTGCGTCGTACCTACGTCTGATGCGTGCGTGCGGTCGTCCCGACCGCCGTGCGGCTGCACGCCGCACCTACGCCTCATATCGATGCTTGCCATTTGATATTGAGGCGGTGCGTGCGGTCGTCCCGACCGCCGTGCGGCTGCACGCCGCACCTACGTCTCATATCGATGCTTGCCATTTGGTATAACACACCGGCTGCACCCAGATAGCTCGGATCAGGCAACTGGCTTGCCGTGACCTGTTCGCCAAAACCATGAAATCAGAGCCCATAGCAACGATTTTGAACAACCCCAGCAAAAAAGGCTAGCCGGAGAGGCCGAACATATGCTACAATACAGATAGACGAGAGATAGGAAGACATTGTGCGATAGGATAACTCCACATATGATGAAATGGCCTCCAGAAAATAGACTTCAGAAGATGATACGGACGCAACTTCAGCGACGTGGTATTGGTGACCGTGCGGTGCTGCACGCAATGGCCGCGGTACCCCGTCATATGTTTGTGCCTGAGTCTATACGAGCACATGCCTATGAAGACCGCGCCTTGCCATTGATCGAAGGTCAAACGATATCGCAGCCATTTATGGTAGCATTGATGGCTCAGTCTCTGCAATTGCATGGGCATGAGCGGGTGCTAGATGTTGGCACCGGTTCGGGCTATGCCGCGGCGGTGTTGAGTTTGCTCTCGGCCGAGGTGTATAGTGTGGAGCGTTCGGAGGCATTGGCCCATGAGGCAAGCGGCCGGCTGCATGCGCTGGGCTATGACAATGTGAAGGTCATTGTAGGCGATGGCACCCAGGGGATGCCGGAGTTTGCGCCATTTCAGGGCATCAGTGTGGCAGCATCGTCGCCGTGGGTGCCCTTACCACTGCGTCAGCAGCTGGCCGATGGGGGTAGACTAGTCATCCCGGTGGGTGGCCGTGAAGAGCAATTGCTGCTGCGAATCACCCGCATTGACGATACCACCCGAATAGAGCAACTCGGTGGTGTCCGTTTTGTACCACTTATCGGCGACCATGCCTGGAACAATTGAGCAACTGCCAGCATGCAGGCGAGACGCCTGCGCTCCAAGGAGATACGACTATGCGTTCTGCTATACCGCCCTATGGTGGTGGTTCGATAGGCACACACACCAACGAGACGGTGGAACTGTTGAAAGCCTGGGCCGCCACCTCGCTGGCCTTTGGTATTTTTCTAGCACGTGGCAATATCATTGACATCTGGCCGTTTCTGCAATTTCTGGTGATTGCCGGGGTCACCTGTGGTGTAGGTGTCGTGGTGCATGAACTGGCTCACCGCGTGGTGGCACGTCATTTTGGCGCTTCGGCCCATTTTCTGGCATCCGAGGTGGTGTTTCTGGTATTGCCCATCTTTCTGGCCTTTCTAGGAGTCTTTATTGCCGCGCCGGGTGCGGTCTGGTATACCGGCTCGCTGACCCGCAAACAGGGTGGTTTGATCGCACTAGCCGGGCCGGTCTCGAACCTGGTGCTGGCGGTGCTCTTTCTGCTGCTCTGTCTGCTGGTACTGCCAACCGGCAATATCTTCCTGATCACCGGGGCGATGGCGGGCTATAAAATCAATGCCTTTCTGGGACTGTTTAATATGATCCCCGTGGGTGTGCTCGATGGCGCCAAGGTCTTTCGCTGGGATAAGACCGTGTTTGGTGTCACCATTGGCATTGCGCTGGTGATGGTCATTCTTGACTGGAGCGGGACTCTGTGGCAGGTGGTATTCGGTCGGTAGTCGGTGGAGACAAAACCTATGTGGCGTCTATTGCTATTGATTGCGGTTGCCATAACGGGTATTCTGGGACTTGCATGGCTGCCGCTGCAGGCACAAAACGACAAACGCTGTTTCTCGGAGACAAACCAGTGTATCAACGGGCGTATTCGGGAGTTTTGGGAGCAGAGCGGTGGTCTGTCGGTATTTGGCTACCCGATTCAGCCGCAGCAGGCTGAGGTAGTTGAAGGGCAGTTGATTACCTTGCAATGGTTTGAGCGCAACCGTCTGGAGCTGCATCCAGAGAACGAACGACCCTACGATGTGCTGCTCGGTCGGTTGGGGGTCGATAAACTCGAGCTGGAGGGCCGCAACTGGCGTGATTTTGAGACGCTGGCACCGGGCAGCGTGATGGGGGGCACATGCCGCATGTTTGTGGAGACGGGACACTCGGTGTGTGGCGACTTTCTGGATGCATGGCGGGCCAATGGCTTGGAGTTTGATGGTCAGCCCGGCTTTAGTGATGCCGAGAATCTGGCACTGTTTGGCATGGCGGTCAGTTCACCCCAAACAGAAGTGGTCGAAGGCCGTGAGTATCTAGTGCAGTGGTTTGAGCGTGCGCGGTTTGAATTGCATCCAGAGTATGAGCCGCCCTACCGGGTGCTGTTTGGCCTGCTCGGCAATGACCTGGCATCGGTGGTGCGGCCGCAGCCACGACCATCGGAGAGCACCGCGCCGCCGGAGACGAACCCGCCGCCACGTGATACCAACAGTTGCCCTACCGAGGTGCTCGACTCGCTGCAATCGGCGTATGAGCAGGTCGCGTTTCGTGACTTTATGGGCTGTGCGGATACGGTGATGCGAGGCGAACAGCTCGATGGGGCGTTGCAATGGTTTGAGCGCGGGGTGATGATCTGGTTGCCGCCATTGATGGACGATGATCCGGGTCGGTTGTATGTGGTGTATCGCACCGATGGCAAGGGACTGACGATTTTGCATCAGGGGTATCAGGTGTTTGCGGATATGTGGAATGCGGATACCGACTTGCCCGATGCTGAGCCACCTTCGGATGAACTGCTGGCGCCGACCGGGCGTTTTGGCAAGGTATGGCACGATCATGCCGATGTACGGGAGCGTCTGGGCTGGGCGATTGCGGCCAGCCAGCCAGATATCATCGATGCTCAGCTCTTTTTTGTGAGCAACAGCGCTGATGTAACGAATGAGCAACGCACGGAACCGGCGGCGAGTAGTGGTGCCCTGCTCTGGACACGCACGATAGAGCCGACAAACAGCAATGCAACCCGCGCGGTCTATGCTTTTGGGCCTGAACCGGCCAATGTGCTACTGGTGCAAGAGTAGCACATTGGCTGCATAAGTCCGAGTAAGAGGGTGCTGATTATCTCACGTAAAGGCGCAAAACCGCAAAAGTTTGACCCATCATCAATTATCAATCGCCTCAATCATGGCGAAAGTGGATGAAGATGCGCCCGAAGTTGCGATCATCTTTTCTAAGCGATGATACAAGCTGCGAATATGCCGTTGATTGAGAAAACGGAGCACGCGCTTTTTGAGTTGCCCACTGCCCTTGCCTGGGATGATCTCGACGAGGGCAATTTTTTTGTCCAGCGCTTCCTGGACAATGCGGTTCAGTTCAGCATCGATCTGATCGCCGCGGTTGTAGATATCGTGTAAATCGAGTTTGAGTTTTGCCATGGTGCTGTTGCTCTTCTGCCAAGCCAATACGTTGATATTGATTGTACCATTCTTGTGCCAGGCATGTGTTACTGAACGGGAGCCTGCACTTGCACATGTTCGTTCTCAGCAGGACAGATCATACTTGATGCGGTGGCAACAACACGATTTCGGCCAGTACGCTTGGCCTGGTAGAGGCGTGTATCGGCCTGATACAATAAATGGGTGATGGTTTCGGTATTGGCCGGAGCAGTGTTTATTGAAACCACGCCAAAACTGGCAGTCATGATAATGGTAGCGCCTCGCGATTGGAATACCTGATTGGCCAGAGTCTGGCGCATCTGTTCAGCCAGTTGCACCGCTGAGGCTTCATCGGTTTCGGGCAACACAATGAGAAACTCTTCGCCGCCATAGCGCACAATCCAGTCAACGGTAGGGCGCACGAGATTCTGGAGCAGGTGGGCAGTGCAGAGCAGCATTTCATCGCCAACCAGATGACCATAGGTGTCATTGATACCTTTGAAGTGATCAATGTCACAGAGAATAAGCGCCAGCGAAGACCCGGTGGTACATGTACTTGCCAGATTGGCGCGTAGTCGGTCTACGAGAATACTACGATTGTAGAGTCCTGTTAGGGGATCGGTGCTAGCAAGTCGTTCAATTCGTGCGTTTGCCTGCTGCAAGCGTTGCTGCTCGGCAAGCAACACCTGTTGTTCTTCAATCAGGCGGGTGTGAAAGTGATGCCGCAAACCCTCATATATTGCGGCAGTAACGATAACCATGGCAAAGCTGATGAAAAATCGCAGAATGGTTGGAACGGAGTAAGAATAGCGGCCCGGCCACTCAAAACACAACACCACCAGACAGATCAGGTAGAGGCCAATATTCCAGTAACTGCCCTCGGTATGACCAAGGGCAAAGAGCGCACATGCGGGGAAGATATAGAGCCACAGCATCTTTTCGCCATTGTTACCACCGGCAAAAAGCCAGGAGACAAGCAATACGGCAAAGACAGCGAGTGTCAGACGGTACCACCCGTTTGGTTGTGTAGTGCGCTGCAGACGGAACAGCACTGCCAGGAGAAAGATCGCAAAACCAAGTTTGATCGAGGCTTCGAGCCAGTCAGTGTCTATCAAATCGGCGATACCAAAGAGGAAAGTCACACACAATGCAGGAACCAGCAGGAAACGCATGAAAATGCGCCGTTGCTGCATATCATAGGCGTCTTCAGGATGAAAAAAAACCGCTGCTTTGAGACGATGAAACATCACGTACTCCTGGTGCATGGCCATTGGTTCGCGGTAGTTACCCTGGTCTGAACATGTTGACCTGATTGCGCCCACTGCTTTTGGCCTGATAGAGGGCCTGATCCGCCTGGCCAATGAGCCGTTCGATGTTGATTTCGCCGATGCCATTCCAGGTTGCTACCCCCAGGCTTGCGGTCACGGTTGCCGCCAGAATGTGCTGCTGGCATGTGATAGCACTGCGCCCGATGACCAGTCGTATGCGTTCGGCAATAAACCAGGCTGCTGTGGGACAGGTTTGCGGGAGCAGGACAATAACCTCTTCGCCGCCATAACGAGCACTGATGTCATTCGCACGCAGATTTGCTTTGCAACGGGCTGCCACTTGGCGTAACACTTCATCGCCGAAGAGATGCCCGTAGGTATCGTTGATGCGCTTGAAGTGATCGATGTCAAGCAGGATGATGGATAGACTTTTTGCATTCTGGCGTGCCTGAATTGCTATCTTTTCGGCCATTTCAAAAAAGCATCGTCGGTTGGCAAGCCCGGTTAGCGGATCGACATTGGCAAGATGATGGACCGATGAATACAAATGAGCATTTTGAATAGCAATCGCAGCCTGCTGCGCAAAAAGACTGAGCAAGCGCTGTTCGGCCGCATGAAAACGGTGATCGGAGTTTTCATCATACATTCCAAGGATGCCAATCAGGTCCCCACCGGTGAGCAGTGGCACGAGCAAAAAATTATCACCAAAATAATCTTCCCAGGGAGCTTTGCCATTGGATGCAGATGGTTGATGCATATATTTCAGGGCAGCCGTAGTTGTTTCGGCCACAAACTGGCACTTTCTGGGGTTATTTGGATCGAGATTGACTGATGCCCCTAACGTCGATTGCTGGTTCTGTGGCTTTGAAATCACAATATGCCCACAGGTTACCCCAACCAGTGCAACGGCACGTTCAACAATAACCTGCATCAATCGCGTGATATCGAGGTACGCCGAGATTTCATTCATCGTGGCGCGTAACATGTCCAATTGTGTATTGGTTTGCTGCAACTCGATGGTGCGTTCTTGCACACGCTGTTCAAGCTCATCACGCGAGCGAGCAAGTTCTTTTTCGGTCTGGCGGAGTTGCTCGATAATACGTGATAGCTCTTCGGACTCTTTGAGTCGTCGTTCACCGCATTGGCGCGAGAGCCGTTGATAGTAAGCGGCTTCTCGCTGTGCCCGTTCAAGTTGTTCGACCAGTGCTTCCTGGGTTAACACATCTTTACCCATGATATGCTTTCTAAATGTATGTTGAGTATACCACGACCCAGTCGTCTTTGCTGTTATCTATGGGTTTGCCTTTTGTCAGACCAACTGCCGAGGCCATTGTGCTTTGCACCAAATCACTGAGGTTGCACGGTTCGCGGAAGAGATCCATACGACCAGCCTCGATTTTGGCAAGGTCGAGGATATCGTTAATGAGGCCAAGCAGATGCTCACCGCGTAAAATTGACTCTTGCCATTTACGTAGCGTGCGGATCATCGGTGGTTGGGTGATACTGCTCTGCATCATGATACTCTTTTCTATCGGTGTGCTCTTTAAATAGCTTGAGCTAAAAAGATTTGCACAATCGCCGGGTCAAAGTGTTTACCGGACTGTTCCGCAAGGTAGCTTCGTACTTGCGCTTCAGTCCATCGTTTGCGATAGGGTCGGTCGGAACAGAGGGCATCATACACATCGATAATAGCAAACATACGTGCTGAGAGGGGGATGTCTTCTCCCCGCAAGCCCCGAGGGTATCCGCTGCCATCCCACTTCTCGTGATGACAGTAGGGGATATCGAGCGCAAGTTGTAAAAAGGGCACTGCCGCAAGCATTTCATAGGCATAGATCGTATGCTGTTGCATGACTGCGTACTCGTCATCGGTGAGCGGGCCGGGCTTGAGTAAAATGGCATCGGGAATAGCGACCTTGCCAATATCATGCAGCAAGGCACCACGGCGAATCCGGACACGTTCTTCTTCGCTAAAACCCATGATCTCGGCCAGACGCACAGTCAGTTCGGTTACGCGACGGCAGTGCCCTTCAGTTTCGGCATCACGTAGTTCGAGCGTGCGTGCCAGTGCCGCAATGGTAGCATCATAGGCAAGCAGCAGTTCATCATTTGAGCGTTGTAACTCGGCCATCAGTTCGGCATGATCAATAGCGATTGCGGTCTGTCCGGCGAGGACCTGAAGAAAGTTGAGCCACTCGGACTCTGGTGTTAATGGTTGGCGATGAAACACTTCTAATACCCCCTTTACTTCATTGCGGACGATCAGCGGGACACCATAGCAGGCGATACCTGCATCTGGATTCGTCACACCACGGTTTGTTTGAGAAAATAGAGGCTGTTGTATGGTGGTACTGAGCAACCGCCGTTGGCGTGCTACATGGGCAGTACAACTCATACCGTCTATCGCTCTCGCTTCATGGCTGCTTGTCTCGGGTAGCCCCCGTCCGGCCGCATAATCGAGCGTTTGCGCGATTGGGTTCACCAACCAGACGGCTGCGGCATCAACCTGCAACTGCGTCGTTACCTGCGCCAGGGTGATCTCTAACGTCTGGTAAACATCTTGATTGGTGGTAATGGCATGATCGATCTGTTGCAGGGCCTGGATATGTGCCAGACGGCGTTCAGTCTGCACGATAGTCTCACGCAATTCGCGTTCAACGTGCTCCAGACGACGGTTTTTCTCAGTCAATTCATGGGCTTGCTGGGCAAAACGCTGGGCCATCTCTTCGGCCCGGTGGGCATGCTCGCGTGTCGTGGACAGGCTCTGCTCAAGGCTTTGTAACAAATAACTGGTCGGGATAATGACAATAATGACCAGGAAGACAAAGAGCACCATTTCATCAAGCATCACTGTGGGAGAAAGCGACAAGGTACGCTCGAAAGGAAATTCGAGCCATGGAGTCCACGGTGCAACCGCCGTGACAAACAAGAAGATCGCCGTAGAGGCAAGCATGCCCATACCCTGATATAAGCCAAAGAGCAGGGTTGTCAGGGCAACGGCAACAAATGCCAGGAGCATGCCATCACGTCCAAACCAGTAGAAATGAAGTTCGATGATACTGATCGTATAAAGCGCTGCCAATGGAATCCCCGCTCGTAAGGCTAACTTCAGCTTGCGTTGATAGACCATGAAAGCGACCATGATGAAGACACTGGTGTAAAAGAGAATCCGTGCGAGAATCGTCAGAAAATCGTACGGCTGGGCACTCTGTATGAGATCAATGCTGCTGGTGATCAGGGCCAGAGCACCAATTGCCAGCAGCGGTGGAATAATGCGATGCAGCACGGCCTCGCGCCAGTGTTGCAAGGTCTGGGCCTGATGTGATATCGAGACTCCCATAACTCCTATCGTCCATTTCTCCTGCTTGAATAAGCTGGATGAGTGCGCTGCAGAACTTCAGTCAGGCCGGCCTGGAGCGTAGCCCGGCTAACGATACCTCTTCTATCAGTGTCCAGTTGAATCAGCCCTTCGGCAATGCGGGGCGGTATGCCGGTCAGGATAATCTGTGCGCCAAGCAGACGGGTTGCCTGTACCACTTGCAACAGGACCGGTATGGCCGGCGGGTCGATCACGTGTACACCAGTGAGATCGAGCAGCACGAGCGTCGCGCGATGGGTTTGTACCCCGCGTAGCAGCGTCGCTTGCATCTGTGCTGCCCGTTCCGGGTCGATAGTACCAATCCAGGGCATGAGCAGCACCTGCTCGAACAGGGGAATCAGCGGTGCGGCCAGTTCACGCACGCGTTCTTGCTGCATCTGCATTATCTCCTCAGTACGTTGCTGCACTCTGATCTCAAGCATGGCCCGTTCATGCTCAAGTTCACCATGACTCTGCTGTAAATCGGTGTGGGCCTGCGCTAACTCGTCCGCAATCTGCTGGCGCTCCTGTATCTCTTGCAGCAGGCGGTCATTGGTTGCGGCCAACTCGGTTGTGCGCTCTGCAACGCGTTGTTCCAACTCATCACGGGCCTGGGCCAGCTCTCGCTCGGTCTGACGGAGCTGATCAATCAAGCGTGATAGGTCTTCGGACTCCTTGAGCCGCCGTTCACCGCAATCTTGTGCCAGTTTGCGGTAATAGGCAGCTTCGCGTTGGGTACGATGCAGTTGTGTCTGCATATCCAGTTCCGTCTCAGGACACATATCCCTATCCTTCGGTCAGCACCAGCAGTACTCCGGTCCAGTCGAGTCCACGGCTCCGTCCCATGAGCGGTGCTACCTCAACTCCAGAATAAAACCCGATGAGCGGCACCCCATACTCGTTCATCACAGCCTGCACTTCGGCTGCTTCCTCTGTCAACGTATCTGAGACCTGTGCCGCACGCCCGGCGCAATCGATATAGATGGCGAAGCGTGGTGTTTGACCGTCGGCGACAATCTGTTGCATCAGTTCGGTGCTATTGCGGCGAGCTGATTCGATGATCGTCTGTCCATCACGGAGCATAAACTGGATCGACGTGCCTGACTCCAGATCTGGCTCAAACAGCACAATGCCCGTGTCATTGGGCACCACACCGACGATAAGACGGGCGACCATCTGATCTTCTTGAAAATCGCCAAATTTGTCGCCATAGTTGATGCCGAGGGAGAGTCGCCGCACAGGCAGTTGTGAACGCCAACTCGAATCACCATAGAGTCGGTCAATTCTGTTGGCGGCCGGCATGCCATCGATCTCATAGATCACCGGTCCCTCAATCCGTGTAATGGTATGATAGATACCATCCATCAGGGTACACCCATGCATAATGCGGCTGTATGGTATAACATCGCCGCCAAAGAGCGCACCCACCACCGATTGCTGGGCCACGACGGTATCGCAGAACTGATAGGTTGGCTGAAAATTGAAATCGCCCAGCACGCCACCACCAACAATGGGTATGCCAGCCGGTAAAGCCGCTTCAATGCCAGCAATCAAGGGGGGCGACGCATTCATCATGGGCGGCGACGTTGGCGTTGGTGGCGACTTAACGGAGTCATAGAACATGAGCATGAGCCGACCGTCAGTGGTATCGGCCAGCTGTGCAGCCATATCGCTTCCGGCCTGGTGCTCATTCTGATCGACCCCTGCTGCTGTGACTACCCTGACCCAGCTATCATCCAACTGAATGATGGCAACCCGGCCGGGCAACCATCATAGGACAGGTCGTCATTGGTGATAACCCCAATGGCCGAGCCACCAATAATCGGGACGTTAGCGCCGACGATAGAACGTATCCCCTGATAAAAAGCGCCGGCATCCACTTGGCCCCCGCAAAAGGCCAGCACCAGACCTGGTGTGGCAATGTTGCCCTGTTGCATCGCCTGATCGGCGACCTGTTGGCCCAACCGCTCTGCCTCGTTGGCGTTGCCATATCCAATACCTGCTTTCATCCTTCCAATCCTCCTTTATACATAGATGTTTATCCTTTGCTTTTGGCACTTGAATTTCAATACTGCTTGCTGTTTCATCATTCCTTCTGCTGATAACTCTGTGCTGATACTTCAGTAGGTCTGGCAACATGCTCTTCGATGGCACCCATTAACTGCTGCATGGTTGTCAGTGCCGTATGTCGATCATGCTCAATAAACATTCCACCGGTACGTGAGTTCAACACAATAAGCATCGTTGCTGGCTGCTCAACAAGATAGCGCATTACCGTTTCAACGAGGACATCAGTCATATCGACCAGGATGACATGCGGCTGAATGAGGCTGAGATGTGCCAGGGCATCTGATTGTTGATTATCCACCTGCATCACAGCAAACGCTGGTTGCCTGCGCAAACTGGCTTCAACCGTGCTGCTAAACAGCGATGTGCCATAAACCACCACGGTATACGGATACGTCATCCGATGTTCCTCCTGTACGGCGGCGTCACGCTCTCCTCCAGGCGACCTGTTTAGGGACGGACAGCACAGCCCTACTAATCATACACATGGCTTTCTGATGCCATCTATGGTGCCGTGGGGAGCGGCGTTGCTCCCCAACCAGCTCGAGCAAGATCGCATTGGGATGCGTCTTGGAAACAAAAACAAACGCTCTATCCGTCGCCTAAGCAGGCGAGTGATAGGGTGACGCGTTTCTGTTATGTTCTAGTATAGAGAAACGCTGGGGCAATTGCGAGAGCAAACGGGCAGACAAAGGTGCCTCCTTTGAATGCCCGTTTTGCCCTTTTTATATCGGTCCGATAGGACCAGAGTACTACCCACGGAATCCGAGGAGGACCGGTTATGTTGAACCGGTGCATGTTTCGTGGTATAGTAGAAAATGGGTATTTATAGACAGTAAATTGCTCTATTTTGGGGCGAACCTGAAGGGAATACGGGATGATTTTTTCGCTCTATCTTGGGTTCGTTGTCATCTCAGTACTGGTCTCCCTTGGCTTTATGACGTATGCACTCTATCGTCATGAAGTACCAGGGGCATTACCCTTTGCGTTGCTTTTGTTCGGGTGGATCTTCTACGACATTGGGTATATCTGCGAAATCCTCGCCGAGACGCTCCCGCTTCATATTCTGTGGGACAACATCCAATTTACGGCCAGCGATATTGCCATCATTGGCTATCTGTTGTTTGCCCTGGAATATACCCACCGTACCGCACTGGCACGTCGTCTGTGGCTCTTGCTCTGGATGGTAGCCGTGGTGAATGCACTGTTTGTCTGGACAAATCCATGGCATCAACTGGTGCGCTCATCGAGCTCGCTGGTGGTGCAAGATGGTCTTTCTTTCCTCTTTTATGACTATGGGCCATGGTTTGGAATCTATATTGCCTACACCTATCTTATTGCCCTGACTGCCATTGGTATCCTCATATTCGCTCTCTTTCGAGCAAGCCGATTCTATCAACTTCAGGTCGGGGCTATTCTGTGCGGTATGATCTTCCCGCTCATGCTATCTATCCTGACAGTCAGCGGGTTTGTGCCACTGCCTGGTCTGGAGCACCTTGATATTGCGCCCATTAGTAGTATTATTCTTGTTCCCCTGTGGGCCTGGGCGTTATTTCATCAGCGCTTCCTGGATATTATGCCGATTGCCCGTGATTATCTCATCGACGTTATGCC
The DNA here is from genome assembly GCA_012034075.1 of Chloroflexaceae bacterium. Classification (GTDB taxonomy): domain Bacteria; phylum Chloroflexota; class Chloroflexia; order Chloroflexales; family Chloroflexaceae; genus JAAURD01. Next base: position 19,826 of record JAAURD010000055.1, read on the forward strand.
TGATGCCATTCTGGTCGTGGATCAACAGCAGCGCGTTGTTGATAGCAATGATGTGATTGCTACACTGCTGGACATGGAGCAAAAACCAGCAATTGGTACGACCGTTGCTGATCTGCTTCCATTTCTCAGTATGCTGCTGAGCAGTACCCCGACTCAAACGATGCGGGAACACCGTCCGCTTGCTGATACCAGCGATGCGGCAACACGATGGCTGGAAGTAAGCACAAACCCACTGAATGACCGACGCAATCGCCATGTCGGCTGGCTGGTGATTTTGCGCAACCGCACCGAACACTGGCAGATGAACCAGGCTTTGCGGGCCAGTGAAGCACGTTATCGCGCACTGGTTGAGTCATCACCCGATAGTATCTTTCAGACTTAGCCCCGAGGGCTATTATACGTTTATCAATACGGCTGGTAGCCAGGGCTTTCATCGTGCTACCGAGGATATTGTTGGTCTGCATCTCTCCGATATACTCAACAATGAAACGGCTACACAGGCACTGGCCCTGTTGGATACGATCAAACAAACCAATCAACCAGTTCATAGCGAGTTGTCCGTACTTGATCATGATCAGTTAGAAATCTATTCGGTCGTGGCTGCTCCGGTACGCGGTGAAGATGGTCAAATCCAATCGGTTGTGGGTATTAGCCGTGATATCACCGAGCGCAAGGAGATGGAAGATACCCTGCGTCAGGCTCGCGACGCGGCTGATGTTGCGAACCGCGCCAAGAGCATCTTTCTTGCACGAATGAGCCATGAACTGCGCACACCCCTCAATGCGATGCTGGGCTTTGCCCAGATTATGGCGCGTGACCCGCACACCCCTATTCATCAGCGAGAGTACCTGCGCATTATGAACCGTAGCGGTGAGCATTTACTGACGCTCATTAATGATATTCTGGATATGACACGGATTGAAGCTGGTCGAATAGCCATGCATGAGCAGACGTTTGATCTGTATCATCTGCTCGATGATGTGATTGATATGTTTCGTCTCCGTGCTGCCGATAAAGGGTTGGCTCTGCGCCTGGTTTGCGATAGTGTGGCACCCTGTTTGTTAGAAACCGATCAGGGCAAACTGCGCCAGGTCTTGATTAATCTGCTCTCCAATGCGCTAAAGTTTACCATGAGCGGCTCGGTGACATTGCGTGTCAGTATGCAGCCGATTGCAGATGGCAATCGGCAATCGGCAAACCCGCCAACCGACAGCGACGCATCCGATACCAGACAGCTGTTGCAGTGCGCGGTTGAAGATACTGGCTGTGGCATTGCACCGCATGATCTTGAGCATATCTTTGAACCCTTTACCCAGACTACGCGTGATCGACCAGTGCAGGAGGGCACCGGTCTGGGTCTTTCTATTAGCCAGCGCTTTGTTCAGCTGATGGGCGGTACCCTTTGCGTGAGCAGCGAGGTTGGTGTCGGTTCGTGTTTTACCGTTACGTTACCGGTACGCCCCATTCCATCAGCAGCACTGCCGATCAAAGCGTCGTTGCGGCCAGTGGTAGCGCTAGCCGCGGGTCAACCGCAGTATCGCCTGCTTGTGGTTGATGATAGTGCCGATAACCGTGCCTGGCTGATGGCATTGCTTGAACCGGTCGGCTTTGCCGTGCGTACTGCTGCCAATGGTAAAGAGGGCATCGCGCTCTGGCAAACATGGCAACCACACGCGATTATTATGGATATGCGCATGCCGGTGCTTGATGGTCTTGCTGCAACACAGCATATTAAAGCATCACCACAGGGGCATGCAACGATCATCATCGCTTTGACCGCTAGCAGCATTGAAGAGGAACATACGACCTTGCTGGAAGCTGGCTGTGCTGCTGTGCTATCTCAACCGGTGACAATCGATCACATGCTTGAAACACTGACAAGTCTGCTTGGTGTTACCGCGCTGCATGATGATATCGATGCATTGCTCGTTTATCAACATGGACACCGTAATGATGGATACCGTGATACAGTGACCATCCCGTCCGAACAACTCCGCCACCTCCCCTACACGGTCTTGATGGAACTCAATACGGCAACGATTATGGGTGATCCGGCCCTGATACAAACAGCGATTCGGCAGATCCAGGCGTATGATATACACGTTGCCCAGGCGTTGCAGCGCCTTGCTACGGTGTTTGACTATAGCACAATACGTGAACTGATTCAGCCCATGCTCTATGCGGAAGAAGTGGGATCATCGGCCTCTGAATAACCCGCTGCTTTTCTAGAACTGATGAAAGACAGGTGCTATGATTACCTTACCAGTCCATATTCTGGTTGTTGATGATCACCCCAACAATTTACGCATTGTCGCCACTATTTTGCAGAATCAGGGGTATCAGGTGCGACTGGCGCGTGATGGGCCACAAGCCCTGTTCTCTGCGCGAAATGATCCCCCCGACCTGATTTTGCTCGATATTATGATGCCTCACATGGATGGCTATGATGTCTGTAAGGCGTTAAAGGCAGATAAACGCACTCGCGATAGTACGATCATCTTTGTCAGTGCGTTGCACGAGGCGTTTGACAAGGTCCGTGCCTTTGCCGCTGGTGGGGTTGATTATATTGCCAAGCCCTTTCAGATAGATGAGATGCTGGCGCGGATCAACACCCACCTGACCTTACGCCAGATGCAGCAACGACTACAAAGCCAGAATGCCCAACTGGAGCAAGCGCTGGCGGAACGCCGACACTATGAAGAGGCGTACCACAACCTGGTGCAGTTTTCGTTGCAAGGGCTGATGATTTTGCAAGAGGGGCGGGTGATCTTTGCCAATCCGGCGATTGAGACTATTCATGGCTATACCGTTGCGGAACTGATGGCTATGTTACCTGATGAACTGCTGTTGCTGATACACCCTGATGACCGTGCATGGGTAACCCGCCGTATGCAAGCATATATGGCGGGACAGGTGACCGCTGGACGCAATGAGCATCGGATTCTACGCAAGAATGGGGATGTATGCTGGGTTGAGGTGTATGGCGCGGTGGTGGATTTCCAGGGCAATCACGCGTTTCAGCTGACCTTTATCGATATTACCGACCGAAAAGAGGCCGAGGCATCCCTGCAAAAGCTCCAGCAAGCGGTTGAGCAAAGCCCCAGTTCAATTATGATCACCGACCGCAATGAGCAGATTGAATATGTGAATCCGCACTTTACCGCTTTGACAGGCTACACGCTGGAGGAAATGCGCGGTCAGACGCCGCGTATGCTCAAATCGGGCTATACCCCGCCGGCGGTCTACCAACACCTCTGGGAGACGCTGCTCGCTGGCAACAAATGGCATGGTGAGTTTTGCAACCGCACCAAATCGGGTGATATCTATTGGGAGTGGGTTTCGATTGCACCAATTTATGATCATCACGGTGAAATCACCCATTTTGTGGCGGTCAAAGAGGATATTACCGAGCGCAAACAAACCGAAGTTCGTTTGCTCCAACAACAACAAGCGCTGGCAATGCACTGTGAGCGCGAACGTCTTGCCCGCGAATTGCATGACACGGTGGGCCAGGTCCTTGGGTATGTACACACCCAGGCCCAGGCTATGCATGACCTGCTTGCGGCAGGACAGACGGCACTCGTCCATACAACCCTGGCACGCCTGCAAGCAGTTACCCAGGATACCCAGACCGATATACGCACTTTTATTCTGGGTGTATAAACCGGCAGCATCATGGAGCATGGGTTCTTTCCTACCATCGAGTCTTATCTGCAACGGTATCAACAGATTTATGCTATTCACACCATGCTGACTGTTCCGCCAGCCGTCCGTCAGGTTTCGTTGCCTCCCGTGGTCGAAGCACATCTTATCCGTATCATTCAAGAGGCCCTAAGCAATGTCCGCAAGCATGCTGGTGCATCGCTGGTCACGCTCTCGTTTGAGCTGTTGGGAGAACGCGTTCGTCTGAGCATTGTTGATAATGGGCGTGGTTTTGATCTCTTCGCACACGCAGGAGAGACTGCCCAGGGCTATGGCTTACGGAGCATGCACGAACGCATCGGTGAGATAGAAGGCACGCTGGATATTCAAACTCAGCTGGGCATGGGCACCCAGATCAGCATTGTCTTCCCGCTTCAGACCAGCGATAGCCAGCAGACGACACAGGCACGGGTGCTGCTGGTCGATGATCAGCCGCTCTTTCTGGAGGGGCTGTACAATATGCTTACAACGCGTGGCATAACGGTGGTCGGCACCGCCAGCAATGGTCATGAAGCGCTGCTCCAGACACGCCAGTTCTCCCCCGATATCATCTTGATGGATGTTGAGATGCCCGTGTGTAACGGTCTGGAGGCCACCCGTCATATCAAAGCCGAGTTCCCAGAGACACACATTGTAATGCTTACCGTATCGGCACAGGATGACTATCTGTTTGAGGCAATGAAGAGCGGTGCTTCGGGGTACTTGCTCAAAAACATGGAGTTGAGTGAGTTTTTCAGTCTGCTGGCGGGCTTGCAACGGGGTGAACTGGCGCTTTCAGCCGATATGGCACACAAGATGCTGCGTGAATTTGCCCGTCCTTACCAGGCCGAAACTGCTGTTTCCACCAGCCACGATATGAGTCCGGGTCTGGCATCGACGAGCGAGGTAGCTTCATATCTGAGCGATCTTGAACGCGCTGTTCTGACGCTTGCGGCGCAGGGCCACACCTACCGGGCGGTGGGCGAACAGGTTGGCTATAGTGAACGCACCATTAAAAAGGTAATGAGCACGATTATGAAGAAGCTGCATCTTAAAAACCGTGCTGAAGCTATTGCTTACGCACGGAAGGTTGGTCTCGACACCACTAGCAGTAATTACTAAACCGTTTGTATCATCGAACATGTTTTTTCCACCATCGCAACAACTCTTGCGCGACAACCAGGTTGCCGAGGGATGCTTTCTTATGCCTATACACATGCGGGCAGGGCCAATTCTTTTCCCCGTCTCAGGTACACCCATCCGCCCAACAATTGGTCGCGTTTTCCGGCCAGCCAACCCGACCCATTATCGCCGTCATCTCCCGTTATCCCGTCCCCAAAATAATTGGTCGCGTTCGCATACGAGCAATGCTCACCTGCGTTTTTGCCAAAGGTCTCCCAGGATGGTATGCTACCAACCATCCCGCTCGTGTTCTCTTTTCATGAGTTGGGAGGTCGTATGAATACATTCATTTGTTCCCAATGGCAGAAAATGCGCCATTTCCTGGGAGACATATGTATGATACCATTGATCACCTGGTTTTGGCAACTCGGTCGTCGTAC
>JAAURD010000317.1 GCA_012034075.1 Chloroflexaceae bacterium
AAACGTAAGTGTATGCTTGGAGCCGCACGCGCTCCGCGTCATAGCCAACTGGTTGAAGCGATGGGCACAGCACGGCTGACGCCGCTACAGCGCGTCTGCTACCCGCTTTTGCGCGGCTGCAAACCGCACCTACATCACTGCCAGCGCCATCTGCAACCAGGCGCTCCGCGTCCGAGCAGAGCGTATACCAGTGATCACCCGAATTTGGTATTATGATCCAGAACCTGGAGACCGGCGAGGTCTACCCATTGGAGGGATTGCAACACCCATGGCTGGACTCGCGCCCGAACTGGTCGCCTGATGACCGCCAGATTGCGTTTTATTCCACGCGCCCCCTATCAAACACACCATCAATTTCACCTACAGGAAATATCTTTGTATCAACCGTAATCTCTAATGGAACCAAACCGGTGGCCGGAGCACCGGTTGCCTATACTGATGGTGTCGATGGCAAACATCATGCCTATCCCGATTGGTCGCCCGATGGCAGCAAGATCGCCTTTCAGACGTCGCGGCATGCTGGTGCAACAAGCGGTGCTGGATGGGAGATCTATGTGACGGATGCCAGAGAGCAGAACCGTACCCTGATACGGCTGACCAATTTTGACGCGAACAGTGATAACGAGCCGGTCAACAATATGCGTCCCGCCTAGTCGCCCGATGGTACCAGAATCGCCTTTCATTCCGACCGTCGCGAAGGGGACCAGCCTGTGCAGGATGATATTTATGTAATGAATGCCGATGGCAGCGATGTGATCAATATCACCAACGACCCGCTGCACTTTGACCGTGAGCCAGCCTGGTCGCCGGATGGCACACACATCGTCTTCCAGTCCTATTGGGACGATAACTGGAACCTGTTTCTGATCGAGGCCCGCGAAGGGGCAACCGCGGTCCGCCTCACCAAGACACCGCAAGATGAAGAGAACCCGGTGTGGGTGGTGCTGCCAGGCAAAGAGTCGACGCAACCGACCGCAACACCGACGGCAGAGCCGACCGAGGAACCCACCGACGAGCCGACTGAAGAACCTACCGACGAGCCGACCGACGAGCCGACAACGCCATAGCATCTCTCGATGCAGGAGAGCCTGAGCGCGGCAGGGGTCACACCCCCTGCCGCAAAGCGCAACAGAGTTGGTTGTACATAGCGAGAGGAGAATACCCGTGAATCACCGAATCATACAACTGCTGGTGCTGCTGCTGGGCAGCAGCCTGATGGCCCTGAGCGGATTATCACCGCCGGGCGACCTGCGTGCCCAGACCGACCAGACCGAAGAAGAATGTTTTGCAGCAACGGGTTTTTGTATCAGCGGGCGGATCGCCGAATACTGGCGACAGAACGGCGGCCTGCCCGTCTTTGGCCTGCCGATTACGCCCCAGCGCCCGGAGACCATTGAAGGCCAGACGATAGAGGTGCAGTGGTTTGAACGCAACCGCCTGGAGCTGCACCCGGATAACGAACCACCCTATGATGTGCTGCTGGGCCGCTTAGGCAACGATGTGCTGGCGCAGCAAGGCCGGGAATGGTGGAACTTCCCAACAGAAGAGGATCACCCTGGTGGTGGGGTATGTGATGCCTTAACATGATCAGCAGACACGTGCCGCAATCCAATCAATTGTTCATCGCATTGCGCTCTAACCGAAGCAATGCGATGAACTCTCCGCTGGGTCTATCCTCTGATCTTACGCTGCTTGTGAGGCTGCATGATGCAAGACGGATGTAAAGGTCAGTTGACCATGGGTATCAACATCGATCAGGACCGTATCACCATCGCGTACTTCCCCTTGCAAGAGCTTGAGTGCCAGCACATTTTGCAGTCGCTGCTGAAGCACGCGCTTCAGTGGGCGAGCACCGTAGACGGGATCATAGCCTTCTTCGGCAAGCAAGGTATGCGCAGCCGGCGTTAACGTCAACGTCATGTGGCGGTCGGCGAGCAACTTGCGCAATCGTTGCAGCTGAATATCGACAATGCGTCCAATGTCATCACGGCTCAACGGTTGGAAGACAATGATATCATCAATGCGATTGATAAATTCAGGTCGCAAATAGTGGCGTATCTCTTCCATCACACGCGTTCGCACGGTTTCCTGGCTATGCCCGGACTGGTTTAACTCTTGAATAATGCCACTGGCAATATTGCTGGTCATAATAACCACTGTGTTCTTGAAATTGACCATACGACCTTTACCATCGGTAAGCCGTCCATCATCCAGAATTTGCAACAGCGTATTAAAGACATCGGGATGCGCTTTTTCAATCTCATCAAAGAGCACCACACTATAGGGCCGACGCCGCACAGCTTCGGTGAGCTGACCACCCGATTCGTAACCGACATATCCCGGTGGTGCGCCGATAAGCCGAGCAACACTATGCTTCTCCATATACTCGGACATGTCGAGCCGAATCAGGGCTGCTTCATCATCGAACAAAAATTCGGCCAGTGTCCGTGCCAGTTCAGTTTTGCCAACACCTGTCGGCCCTAAAAAGAGAAACGAGCCTAATGGGCGATTAGGGTCTTGCAGCCCGGCCCGTGCTCGCCGTACCGCATTGGAAATGGCAAAGACCGCTTCGTCCTGACCAATCACCCGCTGGTGGAGACGCTCTTCCATATGAATGAGCTTTTCGACCTCGCCTTCAAGCAATTTGCTCACCGCAATATTGGTCCATTTGGATACAATTTCGGCAATATCTTGCTGATCAACTTCTTGCTTCAGCAGAGCATTTTCATTCTCTTTCAAACCAGCCTCGGCCGTCTCCAGTTGTTGCTTGAGTTCACGCAGGCGACCATATTTCAGTTCTGCTACCCGATTCAAGTCATACTGCCGGTCGGCCTGTTCCATCTCAAGGCGAGTCTGTTCTATCGCCTCGCGCAATTGCTGAATATGATCGGCGACGCGACGCTCGTTTTGCAGCTGTGCTTCGAGCGCATTGCGTGCTTCACGCAGGTTCGCCAGGTCTTGCTCCAGCTTCTCCAGGCGCTCCTGACTGGGACGGTCTTTCTCTTTTTGCAGCGCAGTAATCTCAATTTCAATCTGGCGGATACGGCGCTTGAGATCATCCAACTCTTGTGGTTCACTGGTCATTTCCATCCGCAAGCGTGCAGCAGCCTCGTCAATCAAATCAATCGCCTTGTCGGGCAAAAAGCGGTCGCTAATATAGCGGTCGGAGAGGACTGCTGCTGCAACCGTCGCCGCATCAGTGATACGTACATTGTGATGGCGCTCGTAGTTATCTTTGAGACCGCGTAAGATGCTGATGGTATCTTCCACGGTCGGTTGTTCGACCAGCACCGGTTGAAACCGCCGCTCCAACGCCGCATCTTTCTCAATATGTTTGCGATATTCATCCAGCGTGGTCGCACCGACCATGTGCAATTCACCTCGTGCTAGCATAGGCTTAAGCATATTGCCCGCATCCATCGCCCCTTCAGCCGCACCGGCACCGACCACGGTATGGAGTTCATCGACAAACAGGACGACATCATCGCGCTCTTGAATTTCTTTCAACACTGCTTTCAGGCGCTCTTCAAACTCACCACGATATTTCGCCCCAGCAATGAGTGCGCCCATATCTAGCGCCACAATCTGCTTGTCTTTCAGCGCTTCGGGCACATCACCATTGATAATCCGTTGGGCCAGGCCCTCGACAATGGCAGTTTTGCCCACCCCTGGTTCACCGATCAACACCGGGTTGTTTTTGGTGCGCCGTGATAAGATTTGAATCACGCGGCGGATTTCTTCATCACGCCCAATCACCGGGTCAAGTTTGCCACGCCGGGCCTGTTCGGTCAGGTTCCGACCATACTGTTCCAACGCAGCATAGGTGCCCTCCGGGTTGGGACTGGTGACCCGCTGGGTACCACGTACTTCGCGTAGTGCTTGCAGCAACGCATCACGCGAGAGACCAGACTGGCGCAAAATGTGCTGTGCGGCACCACCCGCATGCTCAAACAGCGCGAGCAACACATGTTCGGTGCTCACATATTCATCGCCAAACGGCGCCATCTCATCGTGCGCTCGCACCAGCACATTGCGCAAACGTCGCGAAATGGTTAGCTCCACACCACTGCCGCTCACACGGGGCAGCTTCTGAATTTCCGCTGTGACTTTTTGCGCCAGTGCCCCCACGGCAACCTGGAGTCGACTTAACACTTGTGGCACCACCCCGTCACCCTGCTGGAGCAGGGCCAGGAGCAGGTGTTCTGGTTCGATCTGGCTGTTGCCATTGCGTTCGGCCATCGACTGTGCGTCAAACAAGGCCTCGTTCGATTTTCGGTAAAACGATTGGTATTAAATGACA
>JAAURD010000318.1 GCA_012034075.1 Chloroflexaceae bacterium
TGCAGTAGTTCTCGATGGCGCGGCGGCCGCCTTCCCGGCCCTCGACGTCTCCGCCGCCAGCCCGAAAGTTGTGGTGCCCGATTTCAGCGGCGAAGAAGGGCAGTGGGTCGGCCAGCACGGGTTGCCGCAGGTCGTCCAACGGCAGAGCGGGGTCGGGCATATCGAGCGGCGCTATCGGTGCATCTGTTGGCGCCAATGGCAATGGCTCGCTGCTGGCCTGATCGGCATCATCCAGCGGGGCGGGCAGGGCGCTGCTGGCGCTTGCCTCGGCGGATGGAGTTGGCTGCGCGTCTGGGGCGGCGGGTGTCGCGGTGACCTGCGCTATTGGTTCGTGAGCGCCCATCGTGGTAAACATCGGCTCGATGGGTGTTTGCGTCTGGGCATTGTCCACCGATACATCCAACAGCGTGGGAATAGTATTGCGCTTGCTGTCGCTGCCATCCTCATTGAGATAGGACATGCGGCAGATAATGCTGCTGGCCTGCACCCGGCGCTTATCGTTTGGATCGCTCGCCACGTCCATCAAAAACCCCAGGCATCTATGTTTATGTTGCAACAGCTCCGCATTAAACTGCCTGGGTGTTATCTGCGGGCCGGTTGCCGTCATGTCGGCGGATGTTGTCTGTATGACCATCATAGTCTGTTCCTCCTGGTATCTTTTGTTCTTGCTTTGCTTCTGGGTATCAGCATTCAAACAGGTCGGTCACCACCGACGCTGCTTGTGATGGTCTGGCGCTGAGATGCATGTATCAAGACCAGAAGCCATCAAAATGCTGTACGATACAGATATTATACACTATGTGTCAAGCACACAACAAAGGGTACAATTGGCAGCTAGTAATGGATAATTGATAATGGGCAATGGTATTTTTTCTTTCGCTCACCGCTGCTTGAGCATAGCGACTGGTGGCAACAGCGCCGGGCATATGGCTCAGCAGAAGATTCACCACAAAGAACACGAAGGGCACAAAGGGCAGACACATGTTTGGCCTACTGGCTATCACCCTTTGCATGCAATAGCACATGCTCACGCCAAGCCGCAAAGGTTTGAGCCATTATCCATGAACTCCGTGTCTCCGTGGTGCTCCCCGCTCCCCGCTCCCCGCTCCAACGCTCCAACGCTCAGATCGCTTTTCCTATGGTATAATACGCCACAAAGAGGCAGCAAGGAGCAAGCAGCAACAAGCAAGAGGGGAACGACCATGCGTATTTGTATTGATCTTCGTAGCGGTTGCAAACCCCAATACCACTCGCATAGGAGAATAGAATGGACGATGAAGTACGCCACCAATTGGTGCAATTGATACGTACTTATGGAACCGCACTGTGTGATGATCCGTCTCGGTGTAAGTCGCTCTTACGCGATTATTGTCCCCAACAGAAACGTGAAGTCAATGTCTTGCTGCGAGCCTTAGAAGAGCGGATTCCGCAGGACATCCTCAAACATTCACACGCAATTGGCTTAGAAATCCGCTTACGGCAGTTGGCTCGACGACTGTGTGAACATCATGGTTTGAATGAAACACCGGCACAATGGGCGGTCAACTCATGGGCGCTGGCGCTTGGCAGTATCACCGCAGACAAAATCCAAGCCCTGGAGACATCGCAACCTCACGCATCATCGGCGCCCGCAGCTACCGCCGAAACCATCGTGATCCCACAACCAAAGCTCCGCCCCGGCCAGCGCCCGGCCTGGCAGCCGGAGATGATCGAAATACCCGCCGGCCCCTTCCTCATGGGCAGCAGCGACCAGGACAAGATGGCCTTCAGCTACGAAAAACCGCAGCACCGGCTGCAACTACCGACCTACTTCATCAGCCAAACCCCGATCACCAACGCCCAGTTTCGCCCCTTTGTCGAGGGCGATGGCTACACCAATAGCACCTACTGGACTACCAAAGGCTGGCAGTGGCGCCAGCATGAAAAGCGCGTTCAGCCGTACAACTGGGAGGACGCCAACTGGAATGGCGCGGACTACCCCGTGGTGGGCGTGAGCTGGTTTGAGGCGGTGGCCTATTGCCGCTGGCTGAGTGCCCAGACCGGCCGCGAATACCGCTTGCCGAGCGAACCCGAATGGGAGAAAGCCGCTCGTGGTGCGGCTGGCCGTATCTGGCCGTGGGGCAACCAGTGGCAGGCCAACCGCTGCAATAGCATTGAGGCCGGCAACGACCGAACCACACCGGTGGGCAGTTACCCACACGGCGCCAGCCCCTATGGTGTGCTCGATATGGCCGGCAATGCCTGGGAGTGGTGTGCCACCCATTGGCGTAAAGACTATCCATACCAGATATGTGATGAATGGAGCATAGAATATCTGGAGCAACGCGGCCCGGATGACTGGACGGTTCTTCGTGGTGGTGCATATTGGCGCTCAAAAGAGGGTGTTCGCGGGGATTACCGCTACTACGACTACGCACGCTACAACGGCCACTTCCACCTCGTTGGTATTCGTCTCGCCGGCGCGATCGATGTTTTTGCGTGCCGATGTGCCTGAAGCGCGGTTTCCTCGACCGCGCCTCCCCCCTCATACCCGGCCCTTCTCCCACATACCATCCCTGTAAGGGCACAGCACGCTGCGCATCTATAGGGTAGAAAACAGCGCTTGTGGGCGATTTGGGTTCTTCGTGTTCTTTGGGGTGAATCTCACACGCGCTGTTCATCGGCCGGTGTGCGTGCAGCGCATGGTGGCCTGTTGCGAAATGGCTATCGGCCTGGTAGAGACAGTCAGGACCTTTATGGTACAATAGTGTCATGTATTGCTTATCGCCAAAGGGGACAACGTATGGCCGAAACGGATGAATCCTTAAAACGTCTGGCGACCGAGAATCGCGATGACTTTGCGACCTGGTTGCTCGATACCGATGTCGAAACAGTCGAATTATTTCCAACGGAACTGTTGCCGCAACCACGGCGTCACAAGCGTTGGATTGACCTGCTCTTTATCGTCACCCTGGCCAACGGCTTGCGTGGGGTCCTCCATCTGGAATTTCAGGGACCCACGACGGATGAGCCGATGTGGTTGCGTCAGCTGGTGTATCAAACGGAACTGGTACGAGCGTATGTTCCCGATCTGGATTTCTTTACCAGTGTCGTGCTCTATGTTGGTCGGGGAGCAGGAAAGAACGATACGGGCCACTATCAAACGTTCAAGCTCTCTGGTGAGCCTAACCTGACATGGTCGTATGATGTGGTGCATGTATGGAATCTGCCGGCCGAAGCGCTGCTCAAGCTGGGCTTGCCGGGCTTGCTGCCGCTCATCGGCCTGACTGATATGAGCGATGCAGAAGCGCTCTTTCCGCAGGTCATGGAACAGATTCAGGCGCTGCCTGATGTCGCCCGTCAGCAAAATCTGCTCTCTGAATTGATGATCTTGTCTGAAAACACGGAGTTATTGCATATGGCCGAACATGTGGTAGAAAAACTGGGGTGGCAACTCAACACCCCCATGATGCGCCGATTGAGGACGGAAGGACAGCAGAAGATCCTGCGCAGTATGACGCTGGAAACTGTGCAGACACGCTTTGGACTGGATGCATCTTCGCTGCAACGGTTAGGGGTATCATTGGAACAAATTAGCGATGTGGAACAGCTGAAGAATCTGTTTTATACCGCGTTGGACTGCACTGATCCGGCGGCGTTTGAGCAAGAGCTGGCGAGCGTTCTTGCGCAGCAGCCAGAGTCGGCGTAAGCAGCTGTGGGAGCAAGGCCGGGGATGCGGGGTTATCTGCTCTGTAGAGGCGCAGCACGTTGCGCTCCTACAGGGTAAGTAGGTGCGGTCAGGTCCGGGAATAAGACACTTCAGAGTCACCGGGCATTCGGGGCGGCAGCACATGCACCACAAAGGCCACAAAGGCCACAAAGGTCACACAAAGGCCGAACCCATGTTCCATGAACTCCGTGTCTCCGTGGTGCGTGCATCCCCGACCGCCTTGTGTATTCTTCGTGCTCTTTGTGTCCTTTGTGGTGAAATAATACCTTTGCCCCTCTGCGTTAAAACCACGCACCGCTTGAGCCATGGTATAATACGTCACAAAAGGACAGCAAGGAGCAAGCAGCAACAAGCAAGAGGGGAACGACCATGCGTATTTGCATTGATCTTCGTAGCGGCTGCAGACTCCAATACCGCCCGTGTAGGAGGATATGATGGACGACAAAGCACAACGCCAATTGGTGCAACCCGCACTTTACCCCGGCCAGCGCCCCGCCTGGCTGCCAGAGATGATCGAAATACCCGCCGGCCCCTTCCTCATGGGCAGCAGCGACATGGCAGGTAACAACGAAAAACCGCAGCACCAGTTGG
>JAAURD010000319.1 GCA_012034075.1 Chloroflexaceae bacterium
GCTGCCCACGTTTAAAAAGGCCCTTTGGGGCGGGTGGATGCGAGACGGGATACTCAGAAGAATGGGAAAGACGAAAGCAACCAGATCGCCTTCCCATGCCACCAGTCATAGACTGGTCGTCCCCGGTCGTGGCTACGTCGGGACGTAAAACGCGCCTGTGGACTGCGTGTAAGACGTTCGCTTGAGAACGCAGTGCAGGATGAAGCAGGCATTTCAGAAGTGAGTAAAGCGTACTTTCGAGTACATCTGAACACGTAGAAAGTAGCAGGAAGAACACAATGATAATGTTTGGAGAACAGAATATCACCTCAGAAGAATTGTCCGAAATCCGTCATGATCTTCTCATGATCCAGGCAGAACTAGCTGACAACGCACCCATGGTCAATCGCCTGGAAGCGGTCATTCGGAAAATCGAAATCCAACTTGAACATGTGAGTAACAACGAGCAAGCCTTTGAAACCGAGGTCTATCTGCCTCACCTATCACAGTTCTCATTGCTCCGTCAACAGGCCGAACTGCAATTACAACAGTAATCTGCTGCGGTTATAGGTTATCGCAGGAAGCTCTCAATGGAGAGGGTTTGTTGGTTGTTGCCATGTTTCATGTACAATCAATCTCTTTCAGTCGGGCTTCTTTTTGCAATATCTTCATCTATCGAGTTTCGGTGTTGGATTTTATTCTGGATATGTTTCTCTGTTGTTGTCTATGTTTGCTGTACCAGACAACACCGACTCGATCCTTGTACCATAGTACCAAAGTCCTGTCTTTTTGTTTAGATAGAGTATACCACAGTTATCAACCCATGGCAAGACCATAGGCCAGCAGAATCAGCGCAATGCTCGACATCATGCTTCGCTTTTTTGTCTTGTCGCAAAGTGAGTTGTATGATATGCACAGTTTAAGCATAATCGCCACCGAACAACAGTATGAGCTGGGTCTCTATCCCAAACGCCCGGTTGCCTTTGGCCATGGTATCGGCGCACGCCTCTGGGATACCGAAGGACAGCTCTTCATCGATTGTGTTGGCGGGCAGGGCGCCGCGAACGTCGGGCATAGCCATCCCACCGTGGTCGCTGCACTTCAAGCGCAGGCTGCCAGGTTACTTTCATGTCCCGAAATCTTCCATCACGATCAGCGTTCGGCCTATCTGCACGAACTCGCGGCGGTGCTTCCCTTTGCCGCACGCATCTTCTTGTGTAACAGTGGTGCCGAAGCCATCGAAGCCAGCATCAAGTTTGCTCGCCTACTCACTGGTCGCTCGCACATCATTGCCGCCCAGCGCGGCTTTCATGGACGCACCATGGGCGCACTCAGCGCTACCTGGGAACCAAAATACCGCACCCCCTTTGAGCCGCTGCTCTCTGGCTTCGATCATGTGCCGTATGACCGAGTGGATGCGCTTGCCGCAGCCGTCAACGATGATACCGCCGCTGTGTTGTTAGAGCCAGTGCAGGGCGAAGGTGGAGTACGCCCGGCTAGTCCAGGCTACCTCGCTGCCGCACGCCAGATTTGCGATGAACGGGGTGCGCTCCTGCTGGTTGATGAAATCCAGACTGGCTTTGGACGCACGGGTCGCCTCTTTGCCATTGAGCACGAAGGGGTCATCCCCGATTTTCTGATTCTGGCAAAAAGCATCGCCGCTGGCTTGCCCATGGGCGCCGTAGCTGTGCATGAACGCCATGGCAGTCTCGCCCCAGGCATGCATGGTTCTACATTCGGTGGCAACCCCCTGGCCTGCGCCACCGCACGTGCGGTGCTCCAGGTGATGCAAGCGGAAGCCTTACCCCAACAGGCTGCCGAAAAAGGTGCATGGCTCATGCAACAGCTGAGCGACCTGAACTTACCCCGTGTGCGGTATCTGCGCGGTCAGGGTCTGATCATTGGCCTTGAACTGAAAGAACGGGTACAACCCCATCTGACCGCATTGCTCGAACGCGGCATCCTGGCCCTGCCGGCTGGACCCACCGTGCTTCGTCTCTTACCACCACTTGTTATCAGCTATGAGGACCTTGAAACCGTCATCGAAGGAATTGGCGCCACCCTGGGTCAGCAACCGGCGTAGGTGCGGCCGTAGGGGCGTCAGCGTGCTGCGCCCGAACACGCGCCATCCCAACCGCACGTGCGGCCGTAGGGGCGTCAGTGTGCTGCGCTCGAACGTGTGCCATATCCATCAAAGATACCCGATATCCATCATGATGTGGTCGTCGGTGACTGGCGTATCTGCTGCCGTATCTGCTGAAACATCTCATAAAAACGCAGTGATAAGTTTGGCCGGAGTCGCGCAATTTGCTCTTCCATATCGGGTTCATGACGCAACCAGCACTGCAACAGATGCAGAAAGGCATGCGTCCCCTCTATTGGCAATGGCTGCACGCCACGCAACAACGCTAGGTCTTCGGCCAAATCTTCACGCGCAGCAGGATCACCCGAACGGAGCACTGCGACAGTCCGTCGAGCAATGAGATCAAGTAACACCGAAAGCGTTACCTCACTCCGGCTACCCTGTTTCCATTCGTGAATGTGATCACGCACAGCTTGTCCTGGAGCTTCAAGCATACGCATCCGCACAATCTCCAGAGCTGCCCGGTCCGACTCGACATGTGGTGCATTGTGCTCTTCACCCAGCACAACAATCTCTTCCATAATCGGCACGACTGCATCATACTGCTTGCGCCGAAAATACAGTGCCGCCAGCCCATACAGTGCCGCACGCTGAGTCCGGTGACCATCAACATCGGCAACCGCCTGACGCAACACCTCGACCGCAGCTTGCCGCGCCGCCAGTTCACTATCAGCATCTTTCTGGATACGTGCAATGTTGGCTACCCCAATCACAACATTGCTCCAGCGCCATGGTTCCGCATCTTCTGCCATGGCTCGCCTGGTAGCGTTGAGGAGTTTGGTACTGGCGGACGGTTGCTGCTGCAACACATCGACCAGTGCAGCAAGATATGCAATTAAAGGACCGCTTACCTTTTGCACCCGGCGGGAGATATCGGTCAGAACATTGTTGGTCGATTGCTCACCTTTGAGTGCGGCTAGCGTTCGACTCATTAACTCGTTTGCGAGCTGTGACGGAGATAATGCGGACTGGGTATGCAAGGTAGCGGAGCCATGGCTAATGGTCACCTGCTCAATTGCGAGCAAGGCTTTGCTGAGATGACCTGGTAAATGTGTCCGTATCTGTTCGGCTTTTGCGCCATCCCGGGCTCATTGCGCAACCACAGCTGTAACACATGCAAAAAGTCATAGGCCCCTTCGATTGGCAGGTCGCGAATTGCCCGTAACCGTGCCAGATGCTCGGCCAACGCTTCACGTTGCGCCCGATTATCTTCACGCATCGCCCCAATGGCAAGATGTTCCACCAGGTTGAGCAACGCCTGCAAACCATCCTCATCGCGATAGCTCTGCAACCAGCGCTCAATTGCTGCACGTGGCCCTGTCACCTGGAGTTGCAACGCCTCCAGCGCCGCACGGTCGGCTGGTAGTTCTGGATGCCCAATCTGTTCATCAATAGCTACTACCTCTTGTAGCAACGGTAATGCCGCATCATACTGTTCCAGATGCTGATACAACGTCGCCAGATTGTGCAACATACTACTCAGTTGCATCAGTGCTGCGCGACTCTCCCCCGCCTGACGCTGACACTCAATCGCTGCTTTCCGTGCCTCCAGTTCGGTTTCGGTCTCGCCAAGAATATTGGCAATGCCTGCAATACCCTGATACGCCGATGCCTGATCGGCAAACTGCCCTTGATGCAATACCGACCCTGAAACTGCCAATAACATCGTGACCGATCCGGGCAACGCATCAAGCGTTGCCAGCAACGCATTCACAAACGACAACATGGTCATGTTGGTGGTCTGCTGGTGTTCCTGGAGACGTTCCATCAATGTAGTACGTGACTGATCGCCACGCAGCACCGCAAACATCTCATTGATCAACAGCCGTGCCTGCCTTACATCACCTTCGTGCTCCGACAAAAACTGGCCGGTTGTTTCCGTTGTGGTAGATACGTCACCAGTTCCATCGGTGTTGTCGCATGTACCTCTGGATCAGTATCAGATGGATGGACTGTATTCACCAGAACCTCCACGTGTTCAAACACCTATCACCAGCAACAACAACACAAAAGCAGCACCAACCGCGGCTCTGGTTCAGATCACGTTGCTCTTGCATACCTATCGCTTGCCAATCTTTCGGTTCAACCATGCTTCAAATGATTCCACTTGATGCGGTGCGAGTGACGATTGGGGAATAACGATGATATTACCGGCTGACATGACCAGAATATAGCAC
>JAAURD010000056.1 GCA_012034075.1 Chloroflexaceae bacterium
GCTGCGCCGGTCGCCGTTGCCAGTTCTGCCAGCACCCAGGCGACCGCGGCCGAACCATTGGCCTGCTGCGCCTGCTGTTGCAACCAGCCAATGGCACGGGTTAGCTGCGGGCGATAGTCGCCGCTGCGGTCGGTATGCCCACCAGCGAGATAGGCCAGCACGGCCAGTGCTGTTACCACTGGCGCATCAGCCCAGGTGCCATTGACTTGCTGCCGCCGCGCCAGAAAGCGTAGGGCCTGCTCATAAGCTGTCTGCGCATTGCGTGCTACGCGACCGGATGGCGGGGCAGCAGTTGCCGCGGATTCGGCCAGCGTTCGCGGAGCGGGCGGGGGGCTGGTTGGCATGGCAGCATAGGTATCATCCGCTTTGCTGGGTGCCATGCGCGGGAGCATACCACCACCACGTCGTCGCTTACCTGCTGGCGGTGTTGGCGACGCTGGCGGTGCAAACATTCGGAAAGCCATAGCATCCATGGACGGTGGAGATAACACTGATGAAGACATCATGTACTGTACCCCGGCTGACTCTTCAAAGGCCTCACGGCGCGTGCCATAGGGCAAATGGATTGGTACGACCACGCGCTTGCCTGGTTCGCGGTCCGTTTGCGGTGACTCCTCGACGGCTAGCAGGGCGGTGTAGGGACTCATCAGTTGATACTGCAAAGCTAACTCTCGTATCTGGTCACGCAGCGCCGATGATTCGCCCCGGCTCATCCGTTCCTGGGTCATCAAGCCATCAATACATGCCCGCGCCCAGACCCGCGCCAGTGTGGCCCAGTGCTCATTGCGGTCTGGGGTGGCCGCCGGCCAGTGAATAGCCAGCTTCTGTTCATAACGCCCGCGGCGAGTACGACCACGGAGATGGATCTGATCCTGACCGCTGGTGCTGCCATGAAACCGGCCGAGCACGACCAGCGGTTGACCGGCATACAGGTCTGGTACTGGCTGGGGCAGCACATCCGCTACCCGACCCTGGCCCCAGTCAATCGCAATATCGCGCAATACTGGGAATGCCGTGCGATTTTGGAAGCGTTGAATGGCGGTCTCAATATCCTCGCCGGGGAAGAGGTATTCGACTGTGCCGCGCCCGGTTTCGGCGAGCTTCTTGAGCAGAAAGCGATTGACCGCCGAACCAATGCCAAATGCAAACACCCGCGCTTCATTGAGATGTTTAGCAAGTTCATGCAGCACCTGATCTTCATTGCCCACGGCGCCATCGGTCAGGAAGACAATCACCCGCAGGCGGTTGGTGTCGCGTGGCTGGGTCAGTGCCTGTTTGAGTGCTCTGGCAATTTCGGTGCCACCGCGTGCATCAATCTGGGCAATATAGGCATCGGCCTGATCAACCTGCGCCTGTGTGAAGGGTTGGGCTTTGGCAGCAAACTGCTCGACCCGGTTATCAAAGGGAAAGATGTTAAAGGTATCATCTGGATTGAGGCCACGCAAACATGCCTGTAAGGCGCGACGGGCCTGCTCAATGCTCTCGCCGCCCATCGAGCCGCTGCGATCAAAGACAAAGAGCAACTCACGCGGCAGTACATCTTCGGGGTCAAGTTCAAGCCTGGGCGTCAGCATGAGGAGCACCGTGCCCGGCTCCTGTTCAGGGCGATAGGTAAACGCCACTGCCTGGAACTGATCGGTCGCTACCTGATAGCGCAACACAAAATCTTTGTTGGGCAGGTTGTCGGCTGGTTGGAGTGTCACCGTGGTCAGGCCATACTGTTCGTGGGTTTCAATCTGATGGCTTGGGCTTGTCAGCGCATGCAATGTGCCGCTATCGAGATCGACCCGAATGCTCAGGGTATGCCCATCGCGTGAATCTTCGGGTAAGAGCGGCGTCTGCAACCGTTGCGCATCGGCTGGCACTTCAGCGCCGGCGGTTGCATGTTCGGCCTCAGTCAGCTCGGTGCCACTTTCGGGGATATAACGCGGCAGCACCACGGTGGGCAATACGAGCTTAAACAGCCCATTTTCATAGGGCACGCGGTCGTGAAAGCGCAATATGACCTGAACCTGCTCATTCGGCTGAATATTGGCAACCGAGATGGTAAAGAGATTGGGCCGTTCCTGCTCAAGCAAGGCTGCGCCCTGTCCGGCCTCACGCGCCTGCTGATATTGCTGTTGTGCGTTTTCGCGTTCACGAATAGCACCACAGATGACCCGTTCGCCAATGGTCAAGGTCAGTTCGCTTACGGCGCTGTCTTCGGGCAAGGGAAAGACATAGACTGCTTCGATAGGTGACGTATGGGTGTGATGAAAACGCTGGGTTACCACGACATCGGCGAGCGGGCCGATCACGGTGGCAGAGATATCGGTATGTTGCAATGGTACCGCTGGCAAGTCCGGGTCGGTGGGCAGCAGTATGCCACCGGGCAGTGCTGCATCGGGCACACGATCAGGTCGATAGGGTTGCATACATGGCTCCTTGTAGGATTCAGATTTCGGCTAAGACGAACACAGGTGCGCAGGCTAGTTTGCATACAGACGCTGAAAAGAGCCTTATCGTTCCATCTTGCATGGTTACCAGATGGTCAGATTGATAAGCACGCTCTGCCAGCAGTGTGATCGCAATGCCCTTGCCAATCTCTCATTGTGAGTATACCATGAACTGGGACAACTGTTGAGACCGAACATTGGTCAGGAGCAGAAGAACAATGCAGGTTGGTTCGGATACGAGCAGAGCACGAGACACCAGTGTTAACGGTGACTGGGCGATTGAAGCGCACGGATTAACGCGTGTGTTTGGCAAGAACACCGCCGTAGAACAACTCGATCTCGCCATTCCCTACGGCACGGTCTTTGGCTTTCTCGGCCCCAACGGTGCCGGTAAAACCACCACCGTGCGCATGCTGACAGCCCTGATTGCGCCGACCAGGGGCACGGCGCACGTCGCTGGCTATGAGATTGGCGCTGATAACCAGGCCATTCGGCAACAGGTCGGCATGTTAACCGAGTCACCGGGCCTCTATGATCATCTCAGTGCGTTGGAAAATCTGGTCTTTTTTGCTCGGCTCTATAATCTCAGCGCCGACGAAGCCAACCATGCGGCTGAGTCCTATCTGCGCTCGTTTGATCTCTGGGAGCGCCGCAAGGAGACGGTTGGCGGCTTTTCCAAAGGGATGCGTCAGAAACTGGCAATTGCTCGCGCATTGCTGCACAACCCACCGATCATCTTTCTGGACGAACCGACATCGGGGCTTGACCCGGCAGCTGCCCGTATGGTTCGTGAGGAGGTCAAAAAGCTGCGTGCTGAAGGCCGCACGATCTTTTTGACGACCCATAATCTCACCGAAGCCGAGGAGTTGTGCGATCTGGTCGGTATCTTTCGCACGCGGCTGCTGCGTCTGGATACGTTGGAACGGATGCGCCAGGGACATCAGGCGCAACGTATCCGCATTGTGCTCGGCGGTGCAGCGGCACCCTGGCTACCGACGGTACAGGCGCTTCATCTGGTCGAGCAGGCGGTAGCAGAAGAGCGCTGTCTCATGGTAACGGTTGCCAGTGTGCAGCAGGCCAATCCACTGCTCATTCGCACGCTGGTGGAAGCTGGGGCTGAGATTCAGTATGTTGAGCCGATGGACGAGTCCTTAGAACATGCGTATTTACGTTTGATAGGCACTGAAGGCGAGTGACATTATGCACCATATGCTCACGCTCTGTTACAAAGAATGGCTGGAACTGCGCCATCACCGCACGTTGGTAGCAGGGCTGCTGATCCCACCCTTTATGCTCACCATGCTGCCCATTGTGACGGTCTGGCTGAGCGGTTTTGCTCCGCCGGGCGATATGGCAGAAGAGATGAACAGGACATTGACCGACCCGGCGCTGGCACAGCTCAGCGGTCTGGAACTGGGCCAGGCTATGATTGGTCAGCAGTTTGGGCTGCTGTTTATGATGCTGCCGTTGATTATTCCCAATGTCATTTCGTCCTATAGCATTGTTGGCGAGAAGACCAACCGTACATTAGAGCCGCTGCTGGCGACACCGATTAGCACGAGCGCGTTATTACTGGGCAAGGCATTCACCGCCATGGTACCAGCAGTGGGTATCACGTGGGTTTGCGGTAGCATTTTTATTATCAGTATGGCACGGTTTACGGTATCACCGGCGGTGTTTACGGCAATTGTCAGTCCGGCCTGGTTGCTTTTGCTGATCATCGCTGCTCCGCTTATGAGCCTGATATCGATACTGCTGACCCTGGCGATTTCATCACGGGTGAATGACCCGCGTTCGGCCCAGCAGATTGTGGCGGTGTTGATTATACCGGTGATGCTATTCTTTTTTGCTCAGACGGTTGGATTTGTGAGCCTGAATATCGTTATGGTTATGCTTCTGGTGCTGGCACTGGCAATCATTGCGGCATGCTGTCTGTGGTTGGTGGTGCGGCTCTTCCAACGGGAGACGATTTTGACGCGTTGGCGTTGATGCGCCAACGGTGTTGGTCGCGTTGTTTGCTTGCGCAGTTCCATGATAGTATAGACTTTGAGGTGATAAGCAATCAATGAAGAGGAGGTTCGCTATGACTATGGGTACACCCCGGCGAAGCATCTGGCAATGGTTGCCAGGACGTTTGATGGTTGTGTTGTTGATCGGTCTCTTCCTGGCAAGCGTTACCGATACGGTAACAGCGGTCAGGGTATCGCCTGACATCTCTATTCAGGTGGTGCAAAGCATCGTTGAACCAGGTGGTATTGTGCGTTACAAAATTCAGGTCGATAACACACCGAGCGATGAAGCGTTGAAACGGCTTGAGGTCACGGTGCCGTACCAATCCAACCAGATGACCCTGATTGGGCGCAAATTGCGCAGCGACAAAGATTGGATTAAAGAGGTCAGCGGCAGCAAAGTCACGGTGCAATTTGAAGGGATCGGGGCAAAGTCAGCACGTTCTGCTACCCTGGAATTTCAGACGCGGCCGGATCTGCCAGATAGTACGGTTATTGAAGGACGGGGCAAATATAGCTGGTACTCTGACAATGCCAGTGACTCTGGAGATACCAACCGCTTTCGGGTAACGATCCAGAATCCAAACATTCTGCCCCAGGCAACTATTGTGCCGCCTGGTGGCCCGGCTGGCACGGTCTTTACCATGAGCGCCAACCGGCTGGCCCCGCGCGACTATGTGGTGACCTGGCTGAATCTGCCCGATGGGAGTGTGTTACCGTTGAGTCTGGCGGGCTATGCAGACCTGGCTGGCAATATTCAATTGAGCTACAATAGCACGGGTCTGGCGCCGGGCAATTACACGATGGTGCTTTATGCCAGCGAAAGCGGTCGTGAATATACTGTATCCTTTATCATTCAATAAGGACTCTGGAAAGGAGTGATCCCGATGGCTCGATCAATGGTCCGCATGCTGGTGCTCTTCGCTGCGCTGCTGTGTCTGATGGCAACACAACCACTGGCTTTGGCGCAGCAGGACGATGACACGCTGCCCCTGCTCCCCGACATTACATCGCTGCGTTACGATTATGTGCTTACGTTTAACAATCAGCCACTTGTCACCTGCCAGGCAGAGTGGGAGTCGTATCAACGCTGGTACGAGCGTTGCCAGGATCAGGTTACCACAGCTGATGGCATCCTGGTGGCGGGCACGGTGAACGAATATATTGAATATGATGGTGTGCTCTATAGCCGCACACAGGGCGACACGGTGTGGACAGCCCGGCCCATTGTGGATGAACCGGTTGGCGAAGTGACCATGAATCAAGGGCTGTTTGAGTGGGTGACGCCTGGTACCGCCAATGAAGAGGTGGAACATCAGTTCACATGGATTGGTTTTGCTGAACTGGATGGGACGCTTGCGACGCATTATCAGGTCTGGGTGCTGGATGAGGAATTTAATGCTTCACGTGGTGGTCAGGTAACCTACGATCTCTTTCTGGCACAAAACAATCTTCCAATCAAAGATCAGTTTAATGTACAGGGGAGCTTTGAGGGCCTGGGTGACGGCATTCTCTCCGACATCTGGGTGTACCGCGATATCAATACTGCCATTACGGTCAGTCCACCGTCACCGGATGACGTGATTGAGCTTGACGATGGCAGCGATGCACCCTGAGGCGGCGCCTGGGGCTTCAGCCCCAGGCTTATCTGTTGCGAAACGGTTATCGGTCTGGTAACGACATTGGAGCGCCAGCATCTCACCTGCAGGCGACCGGAATGTCTACTGATTTCTATGGATGCTTGTCCTCTAACTGCTCTGTAGGGGCAGAGCGGATATCATACCAAATTCGGATGATCACTGGTATGGGCTTTGATAGAACGTGGAGCGCCTCGCGGCGTAAGGAGCCCCGCTCTGCGCCCCTACAAAGCAGAATCTGAGCCTATGTTCATTGAGATGAACGCCATTTGGTATAACAAGGGCCTTTGCGTCTCTGCATCTCTGCGTTCTATTGGGCGATGAGCGGGGCGGAGCGAACATGACCAGGGCCTTTGCGCCTTTGCATGAGACAATCTTTGAGCGCTATGCAGGAGACCAGAGCGGATGGCGGACGTTGTAGCTGATGTGGCCTTACCCAACGTACTTGAAGCTGGTGCAAGTGCCATGCTGATGTATCGGGTTCCGGAGAGCTTGCAAGCGGATGTGCAACCGGGTCAACTGGTGTGGGTACCCCTGCGCAAGAAGCAGATACAGGGGGTTGTGCTGCATACGTATCGGCGTGAAGCTGACACGCAACCGCGCCATACGCTGCGTGATATCGTGGCTATTGCCGACCCGGTTGCCCGCATTTCTAGCATTGGCTTGCAGCTGGCCCGCTGGCTTGCGGAGACGTACCAGTCGCGGCTCTACGATGCGCTGAGCCTCTGGCTACCGCCGGGGGTCTCGCAGGAGATGCTGATGGTCTGGCAGCTCACGCTTGCTGGCATGCATGCTGACCCCGGTGCATTGCCCGAGGTTGAACGGGCAGTGCTCTATTATCTTCAGAAGCAGAGCGATACACCTGAACCGGAGCTGTTGAAGGCACTCAAGGGGAGCGCTGATCGGATAAAAGAGGCTTGCATGCTGCTGAAAGAACGTGGATTGCTGACCACCAGAACGACAAGCAGCCGGACTGCGGCGCGACCACGTTATGAAGCATATGCGCGGTTGCTCGTGCCACATGAAGACCTGGAGCAGACTCTGGCCCAGCTCAAGCGAGCATCCAAACAACAGGCGGTGGTCCGCTGGCTGGCAGAACAGCAGCACGAACAGCAGGCCACCACGGTATGGGCGCAGCGGGCTGCGCCTCAGTGGCCGGTCAGGGCCATTACGGTTGCGACGTCAGCGAGCGTCGCGGTCTTGCGCAGCCTTGAGGCAAAGGGCGTGATTGCGTTGGAGCAGCACGAAGTCTGGCGTGACCCGCTGGAACGGACTATGACCACGGTCGAGCCGGCACCACCGCTGACCGCTGCGCAGCAAGCCGTATGGGAGACGTTGGCAACGGCGATGGCACCAACCGATGGTCAACCGCCGGTCTTTCTGTTGCACGGCGTTACGGGGAGCGGCAAAACCGAAATCTATTTGCGGGCAGTCGCCCATGCGCTCCAACAGGGCCGCCAGGCGCTGGTGCTGGTGCCAGAGATAGCGCTGACCACCCAGTTGGTGCGACGTTTTGCCGCTCGTCTGCCCGGTCAGCTGGCGGTGCTGCATAGCGGGCTATCTATGGGTGAGCGCTATGATGCCTGGCGCGACTGCAGCGGGGTGATGCCTGGTAGCTATGGGTAGTCGTTCGGCGGTCTTTGCCCCGCTTGAGCGACCCGGTATCATTATTGTGGATGAAGAGCATGAGCCAGGCTATAAGAACGATAACACGCCGCGCTACGATGCCCGGCGTGTTGTCCAGCAGCTGGGGCAACTGACGGATTGTGTGGTGGTGCTGGGCAGTGCCACGCCCAGCGTGGAACGGTATGAGGCAGCCCAGGCGGGGCGTGTTGTGTTGCTCAATCTGAGCGAACGGGTGGGACCTGGCAGGGCAACCGATGGCACAAGTAGCATGCAAGTGCTACCGCTGCCACGGGTTGAACTGATCGACATGCGTCGCGAGTTGCACGACAACCACCGCTCGATGTTGAGTCGGGCCTTGCAGCAAGCACTCACCAGCACCCTCGAACGGGGGGAGCAGGCGATCCTCTTTCTCAACCGGCGGGGTGATGCGACGTTTGTTCTCTGCCGCGATTGTGGTGCGGTCGTGCAATGCCCAGATTGTTCTGCGGCGTTGACGGTGCATCAATCAGCCACAGGGGCGTCCGACCGTGCCAGCACTGCAACGCATAGCTTGCTCCACTGCCATACCTGCGGCTATCGCACGAGCATGCCGGTTATTTGCCCACAATGCTTAAGCCCACGCATCAAAGCCTTTGGCGTAGGCACGCAACGGGTCGAAGCGGAAATCCGTAAACACTTCCCGCAGGCGCGTCCCATTCGCTGGGACCGTGACAGTGCTACCGGCAAAGGCAGCCATGATCGCTTGCTCGACCAATTTTTGCAGCACCAGGCTGATGTGCTGATCGGCACACAGCTGATTGCCAAGGGCTTCGACCTGCCACAGGTGACGCTGGTTGGCGTTATTGCGGCTGATACCGGGTTATATTTGCCCGATTTTCGCAGTGGTGAGCGAACCTTTCAGTTGCTCACCCAGATTGCCGGCCGGGCGGGCCGACGGACTGCCGATGCACGGGTGATCATCCAGACCTATGCCCCGGAGCACTATGCGCTCCAGAGTGCTCGCCTGCACGATTATCATGGGTTTTATCGCCAGGAGATTGCGTTTCGCCAGCGCACCGGCTATCCGCCTTTCGGGCAACTTGTCCGTCTCGTCTACCAGGCCGCTCCTGCCGCCGCCGCCGAACAGGCCGCAACCGCACTGGCAAAGCGCTTGTATCTAACAATTGAACAACCGGGCCTACAATCATGGCAGATCATCGGCCCGGCTCCGGCTTTCTTTCAACGCATACGGCGAAAATGGCGTTGGCATATCCTCTTGCGGCTCCCACGAGCAGCAATGAAAGAACACGCGGTTGCGACATTGCTGCAAGCAGTAGGCCCGATACCAGGCTGGATGGTCGATGTTGATCCGATCAATGTGTTATAATGCCTACGATATGTATTATGCATGACAAACACCTTTTCTGAAATGTTTATACCAGATATGAGAGTGACTTATGGCCCTGCGTCGCATTCTGCAAATGGATGATCCTGAAGACAACAAAATACTCAAAACACCCTGCCGAAGAATCAAGTTACCCGACCGTGAACTCAAGTATGTGGTGGCCGATATGCTTGAAACTATGCATCATGCCGATGGGGTTGGTCTGGCAGCACCGCAGATTGGGCTCTCAATTGCCCTGACAGTTATCTGGTTGCCGCCCGTCTGTGAAAAGCAGGAAGATGGCAGCGAGATTGAAGTGGCCCCAGCACAGGATCTCGCCTTCATCAATCCGCAGATTGTGAAGAAGTCGCAAAACACCATTATGCGCCAGGAGGGCTGCTTAAGCCTGCCCAACTGGTACGGTGATGTCCCGCGTGCAACATGGGTTACTATCGAATATCAAGAACCAAATGGCAAGACCCGCCGATTGCGAAAGATCGACGGTCTGCTGGGCTGGGTGATCCAACACGAAATCGATCATCTCAATGGTATTCTCTTTACTGAGCGTATGCCTGACCCATCAACGCTGCACTATATAAGCGATGAGGAAATGGCTGAAGCATCGGCGGTCGCTCAGGTGTAGGGGCGTAGCGTGCTATGCCCCGCTTGACAATGTTTGCATCGAGGCAGACGACCTGCAAAAACATCTATACAGCGAAAGGCTTCCCCTATGGCTACACCGGAAAAAGTGAGGAAGCGTGTCACCCCGGCAGTTGAAGACTATCTCAAAGCGATCTACATCTTGCAGCAGCACACCAACGAAGTGACAACATCGATGCTAAGCGAGCAGATGGGGGGGTTTAAGCCGGGATCGGTGACCGGTATGATGAAACGACTGGCCGATCTGAAGCTGGTCAGGTATACTCCCTATCAGGGAGTGCGCTTGACAGATGACGGTGAAAAAATCGCGTTAGAAGTGATTCGCCACCATCGTCTGATCGAGCTATTTCTGGTGAAAACACTGGGCTATAGCTGGGATGAAGTCCATGAAGAGGCCGAAACGTTGGAACATCATATCAGCGAAAAGCTCGAGGCTCGCATCGCCGAGTATCTGGGCCAACCCCAATTTGACCCGCATGGCGACCCGATCCCAACGCTGGAAGGGAAATTACCACCCCATACCAGCAAAGCACTGAGTGACTTATCAGTGGGTCAATCGGGGCGCATTACCCGTGTTAATGACCAGAATGCGGAACACCTGCGTTATATTGCCGATCTGGGTATTGTTCCGGGGACCTCCATCCAGGTCGAAGAGACGGCCCCATTTGAAGGGCCGGTGTCGATCCGTGTGGGCCACAAGGTGCATGCGTTGGATCGCCGCCTGGCTCGCACGATCCAGGTCGAGTGCGAGCCAGTAGTGTAGGCGCGGGCTTGCCCGCGCGGACTCTCCAAGCATCCGCGCTGTAGGGTCGTCAGCGCGCTGCAAGCCGCACCTACGAAGTTCGCGTCCCGCGTGCGGTCGTCCCGACGGCCGTGCGGCTGCAAGCCGCACCTACGATGGACGCGTCCCGCGTGCGGTACACTGGAATCCTAATCATACTGGATCATCGAATACACCGGATACTGCTCGAGCTTTTGCCGTGCGCCCAGAAACGAGAGCTCGATCACAAAGGCAATCTCTTCGACAACACCACCCGCTTGCTCAACCAGCGCGGCCGTCGCCGCAACCGTGCCACCAGTTGCCAGCAGATCATCGATAATCAGTACGCGGGCACCCTGCTTCAATGCATCACAGTGGATTTCGAGCGAATTGGTGCCATACTCCAGCGCATACTCAATCTGGTAGGTCTCAGCGGGCAGTTTTCCTGGCTTACGCACCGGCACAAAACCAATCCCAAACTCATAGGCCAAGGGGGCACCAAAGATAAAACCACGCGATTCAATGCCTACAATCGTATCCAACTGGCGGCCGCCATACCGTTCGACTAGCGTATCGATGACCTGACGGAACGCGGGACCATGGCAAAGCAGCGTCGTAATATCCTTAAATTGAATACCTGGTTTGGGAAAATCGGGAATATTGCGGACCAGTGCTTCCAGATCAATGTCACCCATTGTGGTTACCAACCTCCTTGTTTTCTAGCATAAACATCATTGGAGCGCGGGCGTCTTGCCTGCATGCGGGCGAGACGCCCGCGCCTCCGACTCCCTTCGCCCTCTGTGGAAGAAGGGCCGGGGATGAGGGGTATCGGACGACCGCGATTATATTCAAACCCAGTTTTTATAGCGAAAATAAATAAACATACCCAGACCGAGCGCAACCATCAGGACCAGAATCACCGGTAATGATAGCGGATTATCAACAAAAGGGAGTGGCACATTCATGCCAAGAATGCTCGCTACCAGGGTCATCGGCAGCATCAAGACCGAAATCATGGTAAAGATTTTCATCTCTTCATTGATGCGATGGGATGTCAGACTATCAAGCGTCGCATTTAAGCCCTCACTAATTTCTTTTTGCTCTTCCAGCATATCCCACAACTTGTTCAGTGCATCCGTCAGATCGCCGAAGTAGACTTCTTCATCCACATGCAAAAAGGTGCGCTCACGTAGTTCGAGCGAACGCACAACACTGATATTGGGCTTGATGATCCGCCGCATTGAGATGATATCGCGGCGGACAAACGAAAGCTCCTGGACCATAGCCTGAGCATTGCGCTGAAACACGCCAACTTCAATCCGGTCTAGATTTTGATCGACACGATACAGCATCGGAAAGCAAGCATTCACCAGCACCTCAATAATCCGATAGAGCAGATAGCCCGATCCGCGCCCCATCAGCTGCGAGCGTACCCGTTCATCCGAGGCACTCTTCACCAGGCGTGCCAGTGGCTTATAGCGACCATCGTGAAGCGTAATCATATAATTGCGCCCGGCAAAAATATCAACTTCCGTCGCTAATGAAAGACGGTTGGTCTTGTCAAACACCGGAAAATGCAACACCAGAAAGAGGTATTCGCTATCGGGGTTATCGTCAATTTTCGGGCGTTGCAAACGCGATACCACGTCTTCCAGATGCAGTGGGTGAAAATCGTAGTGCTCACGCAGATAGCCAAGTTGATCGGTGCCCGGCTGGATCATATCGATCCAGAGCAAGTCCAGATGCTCAAATTTGTGCTGGATCGCCTGATCACTCGACACAACTGATTCTGACGCTTTTTGGGTAGTACGAGCGATCATTGGTACACTTATCCTGCAATAGACAAAACAGACCAGACACCGTAAAGCCAGGGTTCAACTTCAGCCTGGGGCTTCAGTTCCAGGTGTTATCTCTTATATGGGCTTATTTCCGCCCATACAATGATCCATCCATTCAAGCAGCGTTCCTATTCAGCCTGGGGCTGCATCTCCTATTCGGCCAGGGGCTGAAGCCCCTGGCGCCGCCGCATTGGTATTATAGCGCTTCTCTGCTTTTGGAGCAATGCAGGCATTCGGCGATCAATAGTGATCCTCAGTTTCGACACTGGTGTGATGGTTGCCAGTTGCTGCCCGCCTACTCTTCCGCTCAGTGCCGTTGCTGGCGGCTGGTGGTTGGGCAATCAGCGCATCGGTCAGCACCTGATCGATATGTTCAACATACCGAAAGGTCAGGTTGCGACGCACCGCAGGCGGTACATCATGCATATCGCGCTCATTCTTCTGCGGCAAAATAACCGTTGTCATACCAGCACGATACGCCCCCAGCACCTTCTCTTTAATGCCACCAACGGGCAACACCCGACCACGCAGGGTGATTTCACCGGTCATGGCCACTTCGCGCCGAACGGGCTGATCCGTCAACGCCGAAATGAGCGAGGTTGCTATCGTAATACCGGCTGATGGACCATCTTTGGGCACAGCACCTTCAGGAACATGCACATGGATATCGACCTTATCGAAACGTTTGGGATCGATCCCAAGCTCACGTGCGTGCGATCGGGCATAGGAGAGCGCCGCCTGCGCGGACTCTTGCATAATATCGCCCAACTGCCCGGTCAGGGTCAGGTTGCCCTTACCTTCCATCAGGGTTACTTCCACCGCCATAATATCGCCGCCATTGCTAGTCCAGACCATACCCGTGGCCATGCCTACCACATCCTGCTCTTCAGCCAGGCCATAGGTGTAACGCGGTGAGCCAAGATATTTTTGCAGCAGCGATGGCCGTATCTCCCGCGCATACGAACGATTTTCAGCAATCCGCCGAGCCGTTTTGCGACAGATAGCGCCAATTTCACGCTCCAGATTGCGTACCCCGGCTTCATAGGTATAGGTCCGTATCAGCTGTCGCAAGGACCCCTCAGTAAACCGCAACGTTTCTTCGGGCAAGCCATTGGCTTCCATCTGCCTGGGTACCAGAAAACGACGGGCAATATGGAGCTTTTCCTCTTCGGTATAGCCGGGCAGCTCAATCACTTCCATGCGATCCAGCAGCGCATCTGGAATCGGGTCGAGCAGATTAGCCGTCGTGATAAACAAAACCTTGCTCAAATCATACGGCACGTCGAGATAGTGATCACTGAAGGTATTATTCTGCTCCGGATCAAGGACTTCGAGCAGCGCGGAAGCGGGGTCTCCGCGAAAATCGTGGCCCAGTTTATCCACTTCATCCAGCATAAACACCGGGTTGATCGTCCCCGCCTCTTTCATGGTCTGGATAATACGACCGGGTAGCGCACCAATATAGGTTCGCCGATGTCCGCGGATTTTGGCCTCATCGTGGACGCCACCAAGCGAGATACGCACAAACTGGCGATCCAATGCATCGGCAATGCTGCGCCCAAGGCTGGTTTTGCCCACACCTGGCGGCCCCACAAAACAGAGAATGGGCGATTTGAGCTTGTTACCGGCCAACTGTCGCACCGCAATAAACTCCAGAATACGCTCTTTGACTTTACGTAGACCATAATGATTGACATCAAGCGCCTGAGCTGCCACACGCAAGTCATAGTTATCTTCGCTGATTTCCGTCCAGGGCAAACTCAACAGCCAGTCGATATAGGTGCGAATGACCGCATACTCTGGAGATGCCATGGGCATAAATTCCAGCCGCTCCAGTTCTTCCAGCGCTTTCTCTACCACATGTTCGGGCATACCCCGTGCATCAATCCGCTCCTGCAACTGTTGCAACTCACGCTGGATCGGATCAACCTGACCCAACTCACGCTGAATGGCTTTGAGCTGTTCCCGCAAAAAGAACTCGCGCTGGCTCCGATCAACCTCTTTCTGCACCTGATTCTGGATCCGGCTCTCCAGTTCCAGCACATCCAGCTCTTGCGAAAGCATAATGCTCAAACGCCGGAGGCGTTCTTCGGCATTCACGGTTTCCAGAATTTCCTGCCGGCTGGATACATCTAATGGCAGAGTCGAAGCAATCAAGTCCGCCAGCCAGCCCGGCTCATCAACATTCATCGCCATCACATAAGAATCATCGGGCAGCGTGCGACTCAGGCGTACTACCCGCTCAAAGAGCGAGAGAACTGCCCGCATCATTGCTTCCACGGCCAGCGTGCGCTCTTCGCTGTTATAGATTGGCACGGCCTGCACGACCATAAACGGGTCTTGCCGGGTCTGTTGAATCAGTCGCATACGGCGTTGACCCTGGACCACGACACTGGTGCTGCCGTCGGGCATACGCAGCATCCGCTGAACCGTTGCCTCTACGCCGATGGTGTAGAGGTCGCTCACCGTGACATGTTCAATATCAGGGTCACGCTGGGCCACTGCCAAAACAGTCCGATCTCGCTCCATGGCTTCTTCAACCGCAGCAATGGAGCGCTCTCGACTGACAAACAGTGGCGCGAGCATATGCGGAAAGAGCACGGTGTTGATCAGCGGAACCACAGGCATTTCGCACTCATCCGCTGTATCGTCAAGTCGCTGCTCTTCATGTGATGGAAAATCAAAAAGGATAGGCAGGTCGCCAGACATTGCGATACCTTTTGCTCATCTTCAATCCACAGAATATGATAAATATGCGGCAATTATAGCATACCTTTAATTGATAATGGACAAAGGACAATGGGATCGTCCTTTGTGTTTCCTTGGTGCCCTTGGTGTTCTTGGTGGTAAAAAATACAGAATAATGGGTTACACCTTTGTGCTTTACGTTCCCTGCTCCAACGCTCCCTGCTCCAACGCTTAGATCACTTTACGCTTTGCTGACCGGTTGGGGATAATCAACACGCGGATGGTAGATACCCTGGAGACAGGTGACAAAGGCTTGATGGATCAGTTTCAGGTCTTTCAAGGTCAGATCGGTGTTATCGAGCTGACCACTCTGGACGCGGCTGTCGATAATCGATGCCACCAACTCATCGATAGTCTGCACACCATTGCTGGCAGTGCCATTACTCACACTGCGCCGGGCAACCAGCTTGCCATGCTGCGCCTTGGAACGCACGGTAGCTTCGACCGAATCGGCCAGCATCATAATACCCTGTTCGCGGCTGAAGGGTTTTGGCCCCGGATAACGAAAATGGTTGACATTCACACTATCTTGATTGCGCAGGGCTTGCTGATAAAAGTGTTGAATCACCTGCGTGCCATGGTGCGTGGCAATAAAGTCAATAATTGGCTGCGGTAATGCGGACGCACGAGCCATTTTAATCCCTTCGGTCACATGGTCAATAATAATTTCGGCGCTGATCTGTGGGTCCAGGTCATTATGCACATTTTCCGTACCAAGCTGGTTTTCGGTG
The DNA here is from genome assembly GCA_012034075.1 of Chloroflexaceae bacterium. Classification (GTDB taxonomy): domain Bacteria; phylum Chloroflexota; class Chloroflexia; order Chloroflexales; family Chloroflexaceae; genus JAAURD01. The sequence goes on from JAAURD010000056.1 coordinate 15,808, forward strand.
AAAAAGAGTGGTCGCAGGGTTTTGCCAATATCGTGATAATAGGCCGCAACCCGCAGCAGCAACGCATCTGCGCCAATCGCTTCGGCTGCTGACTCGGCCAGGTTGCCCACGGATACACTATGGAAGTGTGTGCCTGGCGCTTCACGCATCAATTTGCGCAAAAGCGGCTGTGATGGATGGGCCAGTTGCATCAACTGCAATGGTGTGACCACACCAGAACCCCATTCGACCAGGTTAAACAGGCCCAGTGCGAGAATAGCCGAAAGGCTGCCATTCATGCTGCTAAAAAGCAGAATATTGAGCAGTTCCTCGCCTGCAACGGTAGTCGTGGTGGTGAGCCAGAACGCCGTCTGGGTCAGCACCGTAGCAGCCGCAACCCCAATCCCCGCCAGCAGAAAGGTCAATGAGCGTTCGGCGCCGCGTACCGAAAAAATGGCGGTAATACTGCCGATCAGCATCGTCATGGTCAACTCAAGCGAGTTATCACCCTGTAAGCCGATCACCAACGACAGCAGCAATGCACTGGCAATCGCCAGATGACCATTGAAGATAATGGTAAAGACCAGCACGATGGTTGCCAGTGGAAACGCATACGGATATTCACTCCAGACCGGTTGGAGCAGCCGGGCCGCAACCGCCGTCATAATCAGCGTCATGATGATCGTAAAGAGTGGTCGTGCTTGCAGCGTAATCGGACGCTGGAAAAAGATCAGATATACCATAAAAGTCGCAGCAAGGAGAGACGCGAGCAACACCAAGCCGTTGATATCGGGAATGTTGAGTTGACGCGGCAGGGCGCCGGTGGCTTCGAGCTTTTCGATAACTTCCGGCCGCACAATATCGCCCTTGCGCACAATCGTTTCGCCCTCTTTGACTTCGACTTTCACCGGTGGGGTATTTTCAACGGCGGCAGCACGCTGTTCACGGGTGCGTTGCTCATCCACAGTTCGATTGATTTTCAGGAAGGACGTTACAAAAAAGCGTACCAGGTCTTCTTCCGGGTCGGGCAGACCGCCGGTCCAGTACGGGATCAGACGCTCGCGCAGAAGATTGATCGACGTTTCATCAATCGCTGAGTCGTACTCGGAGATGGATCGATCATAGGCGTCCAGCGTCCGGCCACTCACCGTTTGCCATTGCGCATCTTCCAGATCAAGGATAGTTGTTGCCAGTGTATCGGTGATGAGCACCGATGCACTGGAAAGATCAAGCAGGCGTTGCCGTTGCTCATCCGGGCTATACGTGGGATCATCAAGCACACGTGTAATCGATAAGAGCAAATCACGCAGTTCGGCCCGTTGTTCCGAGGGGATACTATAATCAATGGCATACACAATCAGTTCAGGTGACGCCTCGACCTGGGCTTTTTTCTGATTGGTCAGCAGTTCACTTTCAAACTCAACCGTGACCGGCGAGATAATCGTCACCGAGCTTGGTTCACCCACGGTAATGTCGCCTGTCTGATTGGGCAGACGGAGCATCAACGACAGCAAGAGCCCAACAGCCAGTAAGGCACCAGCCATCAAGATGATCATGTTGGATGATACTTTTTTCCCCTGAGCAAAGGGTAAGCGTTGAAAGATCACGCTTTTCAGATGGGCCAACCATCGTTGTACCATAACCGTCTATCCTTGTGCTGTTGATGCGTTCATGTTGGCTGTGCCAGACCCGGTGCGGTCGTCCCGACCGCCGTGCGGCTGCAAGCCGCACCTACGATTCGTATCGACGATCTTTGCGACCCGCGTCTGATCCGGTGCGGTCGTCCCCGACGGTTCGTGCGGCTGCAAGCCCTTCTGCCCGGCACGCAGCGCGGTCGTCCCGACCGCATCCCTCATCCCCGACCCTGGGTCCAAAGGGGAGAAGGGAGTCACTGCTGCCCGATCTCCCCTGACATTGCCGCAACCTCACAAATTCCCTGGTGCTGTTCGCCTCGCCCTGGGGACAGCGCGTGCGGTTGGGACGGTTCGTGCGGCTGCAAGCCGTACCTACGTCTGATCCGTAACGGCATTTCGATATGGATGAACGCAATGCTGTACTGAGATCGCTCCAACGCTCCAACGCTTCGATCGCTTCCCGCTCAGGTGAGCAACTCACGCGCCAGCTGACTGATCAGACGTCCATCGGCCTGCCCCTTGAAGCGTTTTATCGCCGCTGGCATCAGCTTGCTCATTGCTGCTGTTCCACTCAGCCCCATTTCTTCGATCAGGGCAGCAAGTTGTGGGCGCAGCTCATCGGCATCCAGCGATCTGGGCAAATACTGCTTCAAGATGGCAACTTCGGCAGTCTCCTGATCCGCTCGCTCGTGTTTGCCGGTCTGGCGATACAGCTCAATGGCCTCTTCGCGCCGTTTGACCTCGCGGGCAATCACTGCCTGCTGTTCTGCTTCATCCAGCGGCGAAAAATGATCTTTGATCTGTTCCATGGCCTGTTCGTGGGCCACCGGATCATTGGCAAACTGCGCCTCAATGTGGCGCACCTGTTCATCGTACTGTTGCTTATCGCGCTCAAGTTGCGCACTCTGCAAAGCAGCACGGGCCACCCGAATCATATTCACCCGTGTGCGTTCGCCATTGCGCATAGCCTCTTTTAAATCGGTTTGCAATTGTTCTTGCAAGCTCATACTAGCACTGTTCTCCTCACCATAGGTTTATCGCTCGCCCTCAAACATCCCTTGTCGGGGCTAGAGCTGAATGCGACGACAGTGGACGCGATGTTTTTCGGCCAGCATAATCGCCTGAATTTGCTGCACCGCGTCGTCAAGCCGGTTGTCGCGGTTGATCACCACATAATCAAAATGGACCACCTGCGCCATTTCTTCTTCCGCTAGCGCCAATCGCCGCTCCATATCTTCGGCCGATTCGGTTCGCCGCGCCGCGAGACGCCGCCGCAGCTCACCGGCGGAACCCGGCGCAATAAAAATATGGATCGACTCAGGCACAATCCGCCGAATCGTTGCGGCGCCGTCAACGTTGACCCGGATCACGACATCCTGACCGCTATCGATGGCCTGACGGACTTCGCACTTCGGCACGCCCCGATAATGCCCATACACCATTGCCCATTCGAGCAGTTCGCCCTGTTCAATCAGGGTTTCAAAGTGCTGCGACGTGACAAAGTGGTAATCCACCCCATCCTGTTCAGTGGGCCGTTTTGGGCGGCTATTCATCGTTACCACAAAATGAAATGGGATGCCCAGTTCACGCATACGTATGAGCACCGAATCTTTACCCACGCCGGAGGGACCTGAGATAACCACTATCTGCGGATAGGGCGGTTGATCATCAAGCATCGGATTGCGATGTACCAGAGTCATGGTTGTTTATGGTATCCTGGAGCTATGTATGTTGATGCTCTGACTCTTGCGGCGGTGACCGCCGAACTCCAACAACATCTGATAAACGGACGCATACAGCGGGTGCTCTTGCTCAACCCATTGAGCATTGGCCTGGAGGTGTATGCGAATCATCGGCGTTATCATCTGGTGGCGTCTGCCCACCCCCAGACGGCACGGCTGCATCTGGTGCGCGAAAAACTGTCGCGCGGCCTGGAATCTGAGACGCCGTTTTATTGTTGCTCCGAAAATATATCCTTGGCGGACGGATCATTTCAATCACCCAGCCGTTGCTTGAACGTATTCTTCTCTTCAGTATAGTCAAAGAAATCGAGTCACGCAAATCTGAAACGGAAGCAGCGACTATGATGTGCTGTGATCTGGTGGTGGAAATCATGGGCCGTCACAGCAATATCATCCTGGTGGATGAAAGCAATATGATATTGGAGAGCGTCAAACGCGTGCCGCCGCAGCTGAGTCGTCGGGTGATTTTGCCGCGCCATGCCTATGAATCACCGCCACCGCAAAGCAAGCAGAACCCACAGACGGCCCAGGCTGAAACGATGCAGGCCCTTGTAACCACCAGTATCAGTGAAACCAACCTGTCCCGCGCTCTGGTGCAGCACTATCTCGGCATATCGCCGCAGGTAGCCCGTGAGGTGATCTACCGCGCCATGGGCACAGCAGAAGCCCTGGTGGCCGACAATCTACCGTGGCAGCCGCTGGCGACGTGTCTGCGTGAGATTGTGAGCGAATACCAGCCATGTCTGGTGCAACCAGCCAATGATCTGCCGCTGGCCTATGCGCCCTACCACCTGACCCATCTCGCCGATGCTCAGCCACAGGAGACGATACAGCTGGCTATGGAACGCTTTTATGCCGCTCGCGAGCATCTCACTGCGCACCGGCAGCGGCGTGACGCCGTGCAACAACAGCTGGATGCCGCACGCAGCCGGTTACAGCAGCAAGAGCAGCAGATTCGCCAGGAGCTGGAACGCGCCCAGGGATTGGAACAGGTCCGTGAGGAGGGCGAGATGATTCTGGCGTTCCTGCATTTGATTGAGCCAGGCCAGACGAGGCTGAGCGTGGAGGGACTGGACATGACGCTTGACCCCAACCTGAGTCCCGTGGAGAATGCCCAGCGCCGCTTTCGCTCGTATCACAAAGCCCGCAGTGCGCTGGAGGGCTTACCCACGCGCCTGGAGCAGACTACCCAGCGGCTGGAGGGCCTGGAACAGCTGGCAACCCTGCTGGAACTGGCCGACCGCCGCGAACAGATTGACCAGATTGCCCAGGAAGCTGAAGAGCAGGGCTACCTGGCAGCACCAACCAGCGGCCGCAAGCAGCGCTCAAAACCGGTACGGGTGAAGCCACTGCGCCTGCTTTCCAGCGATGGCTATGATATCTATGTTGGGCGCAGTGCTACCCAGAATGTCGAAGTCACCTTTCAGATTGGGCGACCAGAGGACATCTGGCTGCACGTCCGTATGATCCCGGGGGCACATGTCATTATCCGTACCCATGGCCGTGACGTGCCAGAGCGAACGCTGCGGGAAGCCGCCGCCGTGGCCGCCTACTTTAGCCGCGCCCGCAACGAAGACGCGGTGGATGTCGATGTGTCACGGCGCACCCTTGTGCGCAAGATACCCGGTGCAGCGCCTGGTCTGGTCACCTATCGGGCCGAGCAAACCGTGCGCGTTGCGCCTATGCCACCCTGGTCATAACAGCCATGAATCAACGTGAAACTCTATCACGAAACCCATCTGATCAGCAGCAGCCGAAGATCATAAATTCAAATTACCAGTTCTTTATTCTGGTACTATCGCTCTTGTCGTTAATCATGATGTTCCTTCTGTTGCTTTTACCCAATGAGGGACTCTCCTGGGAGATATTGAACCGTGTTGACAACGTCATCTGTTTGATCTTTCTGGTTGATTTTACCCAGAAAATGTATCATGCGCCCAACAAAGCAGCGTACTTTTTGCACCAGGGCGGATGGCTCGATTTACTCAGCAGTATCCCGTTTATGTCATTCCTGCGGATTTTGCGGTTATCGCGTATCTTGCGCGTGCTCCGTGATATCCGGCGCTTGCGATCATCTGATATCACGCGCCAGTTGCGTGAACGGCGTGCCGAAAGCTCGCTGCTGGGCATGTTGCTTGCCTTTCTCCTGTTACTGAGTGTAGGCAGCAGGCTGATCCTCGTCTTTGAACAATCACACCCGGATGCTACTATTCAAACCGCTGAGGAGGCTCTCTGGTGGACGTTTGTGACGATGACGACGGTGGGCTATGGTGATTTTTACCCGGTGACAACGTCTGGCCGGGTGCTGGCAGTCCTGGTGATGACCTTTGGCGTGGGGCTGTTTGGCGTGGTGACGAGTTATATTGCAGCGGCTTTTCTCAAGCAGCCAGCGAACAACCCACACGAGCTTGCCAGCCTCAGAGCCGAGCTGGCGTCCCTGCGAGCGCTGCTTGATGCGCAACGGGATCGGGAACAAGCGCAGCGGGCTGAAGAACCGGACAAGCATGCTTGACTATGGTGGTACGCCAACGCACGTGGCGTACCACCAGACGGGTTATTCTTCTTCGGGTGGCAGTGATGTTGCAACATCGTAAAAGATGACTTGCACATCCAGACCATCGTTGGTTAGTAGCTCAAAAGTACGGTCGCGGGTGGCCTCTTTAATCTGCTCTTCGTGTTCGGCAGCCGTATATGCCCGAATGCTCGCCTCTTCATCGGAGATACGCATCACACGAATGATGGCCTCCGGGCTAATCGTGGTGATCCGGCCTTTCAGATCAGCTATGGCTTCATCCAATGTCATCGTCTCTGCATCTCCTTCCAAATAGCAGGTTTTTTGTCTTTTTTCACTATATCCGGTCGTTTCGATTTCTGCAACATGGATTATGTTGTACGTCTTTTTTTACGCGTCCGGGGAGCGGGGGCGGCTTCGATCACTTCTTGTGATTCTTCGCCGGCCAGGCTCTGCGGATCGAGGCTCTGTGCATGCTCTGATGCGCTGCCATCGGGATGATGGGATGGGGCATCGGCGCTCTGGTCGGGTTGCGGATCGGACGTGCTCTGCTGCTGCTCGGCGGTTGCGGCCAGCGCTTGCGGCGGACGTTCGAGGCGCCAGGCGAACCGCTGCGTGATCGTCGCTTCAAACCCCTGATCGGTTGGCTCGTAGTAGATACGGCCTTCCAGCGATGGCGGCAGATGCGCCTGATCCGAACGTTTGTTTGGAAGATCATGGGCATACTCGTAGCCTTTGCCAGAGCCCAGATCGCGCATCAGTGATGTGGGCGCATTGCGCAGGTGCAGGGGCACCGGCTCCTGGCGGGTCTGCTTGACATCGTGCAGGGCGGCTTTATAGGCACGGTAGATGCTATTGCTTTTGGGCGCTTGACAGAGATAGACAATGGCTTCGGCCAGGGCCAGGTCGGCCTCGGGTTGGCCCATAAACGCCATGGCCTGCTGCGCCGCAATGGTGAGCGGTAGGGCCTGGGGGTCGGCCAGGCCAATATCTTCGACGGCCATACGCACCACCCGCCGTGCCACATAGAGCGGGTCCTCGCCACCATCGAGCATGCGTCCAAGCCAGTAGAGGGCCGCATCCGGGTCGCTATCGCGCACGCTCTTATGCAGGGCCGAGATGGCATCGTAGTGCAAATCGCCGCGCCGATCATAGTAGGCTGAGCGACTCTGCAGGGCATCGCGGATATCCTCAAGCGTGATCAAGCGTTTGTCGCCGAGCGAGGGAGTTTTGGAAAGCGCGGCAACTTCCAGCGCATTGAGCGCCATGCGGGCATCGCCGTTGGTCAGCCGCAGCAACCCGCTGCGGGCATCGCTCGCGAGGACAACATGCAATGCCGCCAGACCGCGCTCTGGGGTGGTCAGCGCACGATCCACAAGGATGCCGATTTGCTCATCTGTCAGTGCTTCCAGGGTGAAGACGCGGGTGCGTGAGAGGAGCGCGTTATTGAACTTGTCAAACGAGGGGTTTTCGGTGGTTGCACCGATCAGGATCACCGTGCCATCCTCGACGTAGGGCAAGATCGCATCTTGCTGTGCTTTGTTGAAGCGGTGGATTTCATCAATAAAGAGCACCGTGCGGGTCTGAAACATGCCCAGCCGGTCTTGCGCCTGGGTAATGACCTTGCGCAGATCGGCGACGCCAGCCGATACTGCGCTCACCTGCTCAAAATCGGCGCTGGTGATTCGCGCAATGAGCCGTGCCAGGGTCGTTTTGCCGCTGCCTGGCGGCCCCCACAAAATCATCGAGAAGAGATGGTCATCGAGGATAGCGCGGCGCAGTAGGCGGCCTTCGCCCAGGATATGCTCCTGGCCGACAAATTCATCGAGCGTTTCGGGGCGCATGCGCGTGGCCAGCGGCGACTGGTTGCGCAACGTGGCTTCACGCTGGGCATCAAACAGGTTGGTCAATCGTTTTGCCATTGGTTCAGGTCAACCTCGGCTTGCTCTGCTCGCTTGCGATCATTCCTTCCCTATTGTACCACGAACCCTGGGCAATCGACGGGGCACGTGCAATGGGAAAACACATGTTGCAATGTGGCGCATGTTGGTTTTTTTTGTGCGCTGACCTCCGTGTTTCAAGAGGGCACATTGAGATGGGAGGGCCGGGTTCGGGTGAAAGGTGCCTCGTTTTGTCGCAATGTGGCGCATGTTGGGCTTGGTTGTGTATGGAACCCGCTGGTGTCGGTGGTGGTTTGCTATGGTGGTGTTGTGGATCATGGTAGGTCTCCGGTTATTGGTTGTATTGTTCTGGTGACATTGTACCATATGTAGGATACACAACAAAGGGGAAAGAACGGCAAGTGCTTCTGAGATACAGCACGGAGGCACGGAGGTACGGAGATCATGGATCATGGGTCAAATTGTTCTGTGTGGTAGCGAGCGATGCCCCTGCGTCACGGGCAGGGCGGCGACCCTGCTCACTTGCACAGCCGCTGCACAGCCTGCACATTCCCACCAATGCTTTAGCACGGCCATGAGCATGCCACTCGCCGCAGCAGTATGCGCTATGCTGTTGTTTTTACTGTTCTTTAACCAGAGGTTCAATCTTTGCATGCGCACGAACCTCTTGACAGTCCTAGAATCGCATGGTACAATCAACACTACCGATTGTAATATGTGCCAGAGATGCACTGGTCTGTTCAGCCTGTGAGAGCAAACATGGCGGTTGTTGCAAAGAAAACAGCACGCCTATGGTGTGAGGAGGTTGTTTGATGCACCTGTTACGACCCAACCGTGATTACCGCGACCGCGCCCCGCGTGTGCGTTCCCGTTGCCTGAGCCTGCCGCTGATCGTGATTCTGCTGTTCTCCACCGTGCTGTCGGCGCTACCGCCGCTCGCGGCCCTGTCACCGCTCCCCGCTCCGCCCACCGCCAGCGCCCAGGAACAGCAAGATGACCCCAACCTGTTCGCAACGTGGCATTCCGATGAATATGACACGACCTTCAGCGTGGCGTGGGGCGATATGGATGGCGATGGTGACCTTGACCTTGCTGTCGGCAATGACGGTCAAGCCAACCGTCTCTATCGCAATGATGATGGCGTGCTC
>JAAURD010000320.1 GCA_012034075.1 Chloroflexaceae bacterium
CCGAAGTAACCGATCCGCAGACATTGATTGAACAAACCACGCGCCCGTTGATGCCCCGCTATGAAATGGCCGAATGCGACCTGTCTATTACGGCGTCACCAGATCTGCCGTTCGCCTGGTGTGACCCGCGCCGTATGCGCCGCGTCATCTATAACCTGCTCGAAAACGCGCTCCGTTATACCAGCTCTGTGCGTGATGACGGCGAGGTCTGCATTTATCTGGAAGCTGAAGAATCCTTTGTTGTTTGTACCGTTGTCGATAATGGTCGTGGCATTGCGCCAAACCAGCTGAAGTTGCTGGGGCAGAAGTTTGCTCGCCTGGTACGCGGTGAAGGTTCACCAGATGGTATGGGCCTGGGTCTCAACTTTGCCATTGGCATTTTGCAATTAAGTGGCGGTCGTCTGACCATTGACTCTCCCGGTGAAGGCTTGGGTACCATCGTGAAATGTTATATCCCCCGTGCTGACCAGCACCCGTGAGCGATCAGCACGTCAGCTCAGCAGCCGGTTCAACATCCGCGCAACCCACGGCGCGGCTGCGTTGAGCCGCAACAGCGGCGCAACAAACCCTGGTAAGATAATCTCGCCCATGCGATCATGTTCAATCGCATTGATAACGGCATGGGGCCACATCATTAGCCTGGAGGCATCGGCAAGATTGCGACGAACGGCCAAGCATATTCATGTCTGCCTGCTCAAAAAGGGCGTGCGCACTGGCCCAGGGCAGATAATGGCGCACTGCACCCCACTCCCATCGAGACTCATTTGCAGTGAGCGACTAAACCCGACCAGCGCAAACTTGGATGCATTATACGAAGCCATGTTGCTGACGGTAACCAGACCAGCAACCGAAGCAACGTTGACAATCTGACCCTGGCGCCGTTCAAGCATATGCGGCAGCACTGCTTGCATGGCATGCACTGCGCCATACAGATTGACTTCCATCATGGCTTTGAGGTTGGTTGCATCGCCCTGAAGCGGTGACTCAAAAATACCAAAGCCGGCATTGTTCACCAGCACATCGATCTGACCATAGTGCTCAATGGCAGCGTCAATCAACGCCTGCACCTGCCCGACATCGGTGACATCCGTTGGAACGACCAGCGCCTGTGTGCCACCGTCGCCGAGTTCCTGGGCCAGTGCTTCCAGTTTATCCGCACGGCGGGCAGCCAGCACCAGGCGCGCACCTTTGGCCGCAGCGTGATGAGCGGTGGCTTCGCCAATACCACTCGACGCCCCGGTGATAACAACAACGCGATGATTCAGGTTCATTCGTCTTGATCTCCTTCAGGTAACAATCCATCGGCAAGCAGTGTTTCTTGTAAGCGTAACCAGAGCGCATAGACTGCACGGCGTGGCTGGTTGTGTTGCCGCGCAACCATGCGGACAGCATCACTCGCACGCTGGCCTTGAGCCATCAACTGCTCCAGATGGGTGGTCAATATGGTTTCCATATCCAGCATGGTATCAGCAAGGTCGTCGTCAGCGGGAGGAGCAATCACCAGCGTGATCTCACCACGTGGGGCATGCTCGGTAAAATGATCGATAGCAGCGCTGATCGAGAGGGTAAGCAACTCCTCGTGGATTTTGGTTAATTCGCGGGCAACAACCACATGACGATCACCCAGCACATCCAGCGCATCACGCAGCGCGTCGAGCAGCCGATGGGGTGACTCAAAGCAGACCAGCGTCACCGGGAACGCACCAAATTCGGTCAACACTGCACGGCGTTGTGGGCTACGGTTGGGCAAAAAACCAAGGTAACAGAAACGCTCCGTGGGCAGACCGGAGGCAACCAGAGCCGCTATCGGCGCACTGGGGCCGGGAATAGGCGAAACGGCAAAACCGTGTTCATAACAGGCACGCACCAACTCAAAGCCAGGGTCAGAGAGACCGGGCGTGCCCGCGTCTGAAACCAGCGCAACATCGCCATGGGTCAGGGCCTGTAACACATCGGGCAGACGATGGTACTTGTTGTGCTGGTGATAGGCAATACAGGGCGTAGTGATTTGATAATGCGTGAGCAACCGGCGGGTATGACGGGTATCTTCGGCAGCAATCAGGTGAGCCTCGCGCAACAGACGCAAGCCGCGCAGGGTCATATCTTCAAGGTTGCCAATCGGCGTGCTCACCAGATAGAGTGTCCCCATAGCGTGCTGGTTCAGCTCGTTGTGCGGCTGCGCCAGTAGTCCAGTAGTTCGCGAACAATCTGGGCAATATCAATTTGTGGTTGCCAACCGGTGGCCTGACAGAGCTTACGGTTATCGCCCACCAGGATAGGCTCATCCGAAGGGCGCAACCGTGCTGGATCAATCTCCACCGTAGCGGGCACCCGCCCATGCTCACGCACCATCGTCACAATATCACCAATGCGAGCGGCATAGTTGGAGCAGAGGTTGTACACCTGACCCGGCGGGCATTGGTCGAGAACCATCCAGAGCGCACGCGACACATCCGTGGTATGGGTATAGTCGCGGTAGGCATCAAGGTTGCCCACCGCCAGAATAGGCGGCTGTGCTCCTGCTTCAATCCGCGCCATTTGCTGGCAGAAGGTCTGAATTGAGCAGCGGTCATTTTGATGTGGCCCGACATGAATAAACGAACGGGTCACCACCACATGCAGACCATAACTATCGTGATATTGCAGGCCCGTGAGTTCAAGTGCAACTTTGCTCACACCGTAGGGGCTGGTGGGACGGAGCGGGTGCTCCTCCGTAATGGGCGTATCTTCTGGGCGAACGCGGCCATACTCAGCGGCACTCCCCGGCAGATGGATGCGTGCCTGTGGGCAGTGTCGGCGCACCGCTTCAAGCACATTGACCGTGCCCTCGATATTGGTGCGTAACGTAGCCGCGGGAGCATTCCACGAAGCACTGGGGTAGCTCTGCGCCGCCAGATGATAGATACGGTCGGGCGCGGCTTGGGCAATAGCGTGATCGACCGAAAAGGCATCTTCAATATCGCCTTCGTGCAAAATGAGTTGACCGTGCAGATGATCAATCGGGCGGGTATCGCTGCGCCAGCGTTTAAACGCATGCACCTCAAGGTTGGGCTGTGTAACGAGATAGTCGGCCAGCGCACTGCCAACCGGACCGGTCACACCGGTGATAAAAACACGCACGTTTGCTCTGCTCCTCTATCCAGTGGGCGGTATCGGTGTTCGTTGCCCTGAAGCCAGTTGCTCTGTCGAAATCAAGCATCGGGAGGCCATTCCATGTATCTGTGCGATAATACCATATCTCGATTGGTTGCGCAATGTGTGCAAAACAAGGATGAACACAGCGCGGTTTGCCACAGAGAGACACAGAGATCCAAGAGAGTCATGGTATGTTTGCAGAATGCGTTTGCTCATGGGCATAAACATGCAACGAGTTTGTTTACCATGCAGATTGCATGGGGCAGTAGTGCAAATTGGTGATAAGCAATTCCTGGATGACGCCACGCCCATTGGGGTTGCTATTGATGGCACGACGTGCTTTGATGAGGTGTATCGAAAAGCCCTGATAGAGTTCGTGGATAAGCGGTGTGTTGGAGTTGCTCAGCATAAGCAGACAACCACGAGCATCAAGGGTGCGGAAGGTAGCGGCAAGGCGGTGTTGATCGGCACGGGTGAAACCGTTGCTCGTATAACTGGTGAAGTTGGAGGTGTGACTCAGTGGCTCATACGGAGGATCAAAATACAGAAAATCACCCGACTCGGCTATGTCGAGGACCGCCTCAAAATCGGCTACGTTGAGCTGGGTGTGTTGCAGGACCTGGCTGGCGAGACGCAATCCATGTTCATCACAAATGGTCGGGTTTTTGTATTTGCCAAAGGGAACATTGAATTGATCCTGACGGTTCACCCGATAGAGGCCATTGTAACAGGTGCGGTTTAAGAAGATAAAACGGGCAGCACGTTGAACTGGTGTTAATACAGCAGGTTGTTGAGCACGGATGGCATAAAAATAATCACGATCATTGTAGTGCTCTTTCAGCGCCACAATCAGATTATCCACATCGTCACGCACGACCGTATAGACTTCTATTAAATGCGGATTCAGATCATAGAGAAAGCTATGATCTGGCTGTAGATAAAAGAAGATAGCCGCACCACCAGCAAATGGCTCAAAGTAGCGGTAATATACATCTCTTTTGGGAAAAAACGGCTTGAACTGGGCGAGGAGCGCACCTTTCCCACCCGCCCATTTTACAATGGGTGATGCACGCCGGGTATTCCACTGAGGTGATAACAAGAGTTGGCTCATATGTTCAAATGTTACCACAGGTT
>JAAURD010000057.1 GCA_012034075.1 Chloroflexaceae bacterium
GGTCACAGCGCGGTGGACAGGTTGCGCGGCTACAAGCCGCGCCTACGTTCCTTTATGTCCTGCACTTACTACAGTGTTGCGTTCATCTCTGTCGCAATTCCTTCACGGATCAGACGTAGGTGCGGCTTGCAGCCGCACGCACTCTCAAATCGCATCCAAACGTGCGCCGCCAGGGTCCTCAGGACAGCGGGTTCTGTGCCAATTTCGGCAATCATTGCTGCAATGCGGTACGAAGGACACGCCCGTGTGGTGGATAGGTTGCGCGGCTACAAACCGCGCCTACGGTCTCGCTGGTATTCCGGACGGTCACAGCGCGATGGACAGGTTGCGCGGCTACAAGCTGTGCCTACGTTCCGCTCTAAGTACCGCTCAATTTCTTTTCCCTGCTGGTCTTTCTGTCCTGCACTTACTGCACGGTAATCGTTCCTATTGGGAAGACATCGCCCACCCGGCTGCGTTCATCGGTTGCATAAGCTTCACTGTGGCGCAAATCATACCAACTGACCTGCCACTGATATTCCCCAGCCGGTATATCAGGAGAGAGTTCAACCACAAACTGCTCCACAATATACGCATCGGCCGGCCATGCAGGTGTTGGTAGCATGGCAAACGTTGGCAAATGTACGATACGCTCATGATCCACGCCCTCCAACGTACTCACGGCCACATAGCCCGGTCCCTCACGGCTTTCGGAAGTAGCACTATCGTGCCAACCCCACACAAACTCGGCTTGCCAGCGTCGGTCGCCGAGCGGCTCGAGTTGCGCTTCATAGAGCACCAGACGATCATCAAACGTCGCCAGTGGCGTTGGCGCTACCGCATAGTCGCGGTAGGTCCATGTCTGGGTCAAACGCTCTGTTTCAGTCGCACCACGCTCAAACCAGAGCAAGCCATCGCGGGCCGCCACCAGGCCAAACTCCGGATGCTGCAACAGCATGCCAATAGCCTGCTGTTCATAGCTGCTACCGCCCAGAAAGTCACCACCATCAAACACCCGATAGTCAAAGAGCGCATCTGCGACGACGCCATCGACTTGTTGCAGATGTTCGGCAAAGAGTTCTGCTGCTCGCTCATCGGCATAGCGCACCAGATACAGCGTATCGCGGTTGGTCAGGTGGGTTGCCACAAACGTAGAGGCTGCCAGGTCGGCGTCATCCGGGACATGCGCCGCGAGAAACGCATCTTTGGCAGCATCACGCGGCGTAATCCCATACACCGATGAATCCAAACCCCAGCCCGGCGGTGAACGCCAGAAGAGGACATTCATCGGTGTATCCACCAGCAACGCCGAAGAGAGAATCACGATCCCCAGGGTCAAGCCCACCGGTCCGCGCCAGTTGCGCCGCCGACCGGTTGCTGTCTGGCTGCGCTGTTGCAGGCGCACCGTGCCTTCAATCGCTGCCATGACAATAAAGGGCACGACCAGGGCATAATGGTGATAGCGATAATCATAGGCCGGGCCGGGCGCGGTTGAGATAAGCATTGCCGCCGCAATCGGCAAACCGGGCAGCAACCAGGGCCAGCCACGCCAGGCCAGCAGCATGGCCGGGCCAAAGACGACCAGGCTATGGATCAGACGCGGCAACCAGTCGTTCAAGACGAGTTGCAGCTGTCCAAAATAGAATGTAATGTAGTTCAGCCCCTGATGCACCTCTGATGTGGAAGCAGTGGTGAAGAGCGGGCGAATCACAAAAAAGGCAACGATCCCATAGAGCAGGCCTACAGCCGTGGTGATGAGTGCTACCTGTCGTTCACGGTAGTACCACCAGATAAGCGGCCCGAGGAGGACCAGTACCAACGCCACATAAAACTTGGTACTCAGTGCCAGGGCTACAAACAGCCCATAGCGCCACCAGACCCGCTCATCCAACGCATCAAGCGCAAAAAGCAGCAAGGGCATCCCCAGCGTATCGCCATGAAAGTCAAACAGCACGCTTGTCTGCGCGGTCGGATAGAAGAGATAGATCAGCGCCAGTGAACGGGCAGCAAAGTGGCTCCGCGTGCGGCGCAAGGCAATGCGATAGACCGGTATTGCGCCCAGCACAAAGAGCACTGCTTGTATCATCAGCAGCAGACGTGGGTCCGGCCAGAGCGCATAGGGCAGTGCTAGCAGAAAGTAGATCAACTCGACGTGGTAGGCCAGCCGGCTGGTAGCGCCCTGATGAAAGGTGAAGATAAGTGGCTGTCCCCGCAGCACGCTGCCAATGGCCTGTGCCATATTGCCCAGGTCCAGCATCCCCGCGTTATAGCCCAGATACCGCGCAATACTCAGCCAGGCCAGCACGGCGCCGATAAGCAGCATGCCCCCCCATAAGAAAGGGTCAAAGGCCGACTGACGTTGCCCTGGGATGGCCGGTTTCATCGTCATAGGCTCTGCGTATCCTCCGGTTCAGCCACAGTAGTTGGTATCGTCACGGGTTTCCCACCAGCGGCGATCCATGCGAGCACCACCGCCAGCAATTCGCCAAGCGTCAGCACCACCCGAAAGAGCAGGCTGCTGACCGTTGCGACCGGCAACGGGTAGATCAGCGCGAGCAGCGCCGTGATAACCGCCTCACGCACGCCGAGACCACTTGGCGTGAGCAGGCTCAAATAGCCAGTGGCCCAACCCAGCGCTGATGCGCCCAAAATCAGCGGTATATCGTGCATATGCACTAGGGTCATGCCCCCCAGCACCGCCAGCAGTGCGACGCCGGCCAGCATCATCACGCCAAGATAGGCCAGCACCAGGGCAATGATCTGATACCCGGTGTACTGCCAGGCCAGTTCCGGTCGCTTGACGCGCTGAGCCAGCCACCGCAGCATCGTGCCCAACACACGCGGATGCAGCAGCAACAAGCCGATGGGCAACAACCACAACCACCAGATCGGCCAGTCACCCGTTGCGCTCCAGAAGGGCAGCGTCACTGCTACCAGGGCCAGCGCCCCCAGCAGTGTGAGCACCTGTTCGATGCTGGCGCTGCTCAGCACGTGCATGCGGCTGACCCCCAGGCGATGCGCGAGCGCCACGCGGCTCAGAATATGCCAGACATTGCCGGGGATATACCGCGTCATCATCGAAAGCAGCCAGACCTGTGCAGCTGGCATAACCCGCCCCGTACCGACCACTTGCCGCAAGAGCAAGGCCCAGCAGAAGGCCAGACCACCAAAATAGAGGGCACCCCAACCGACGCCCCAAGCCAGGGCCAGCGGCGTTATCTGCCAGGGGTAAGCCCGCAGTTCATCCATCTGCCGTGCGAGAAACAAGCCCCAGGCCGCCAACACCACCATGCCAGCGATGAGACCGGGCCAGCGTGCATGCGTTAATCGTTGCGACACAGGATGATTGTCCAGGGAAAACTCAGCCGACATGCGACAATTTGATACTGGCTGGCGACAAAAGCACGAAACTGCCGCGCCGACCAGTGATTGATATGGCCCGGATCATTACCCCAGGCCGCCATGTTCTTACCGCGCAAGAAATTGGCCCCGCGAAAGAATGGCTCATGCGGCACACTCAACAGCAACCAGCGCCGACTGACCCGGCCCAGCTCTGCCAGACCACGCTCAGGGTATTCCAGATGCTCCAGCACTTCCAGACAGAGCACCAGATCAAACTGTTTATCCGCAAAGGGTAAACCCAGGAGATCACCGGCGGTAAAGCGGCATGTCGGGTTACAGCGCTCGGCTAGCGTTAACGCTTCAAGACTATAATCAAGACCAACCATGGGATACGGCTGCTGGCTCAGCCATTGCATCGCAAAGCCCTCACCGCAGCCAGCATCGAGAATCTGCCGTGCATCGGTGCGGTCAAGCAGGCTGCCCACCGCTGCATGGAAACGCGCTAGCAACCAGCGATGCAAGCGCCCGGAATGGGTATGCTTGCGCAAATTGCTGCTACTATACTGATTTGTTGCTCTGTCTATCGTCATGTTCCGCCGTCCTATGAAGCACCGCTACCAGAAGCGCATCCAGACCGCCCAGCACCATTTCTAGATCGTTGAGATACTAGCGGTTGCGGTCTATCGTCAATCTATCGCCCTCAAGCTGCACCAGTTGCCAGATTTCACCTGTGGTGACGACCCCGGACACTGCTACTAGCCCATTCTGTTCACGTTCATTGCATAACCGAGCGCCAACCAGCGCGGTACGGCCACGGCCTGTACCGGCTCAAACAAGGCTGCGCGTTCAATCTCCAGCCCGAATGTCTGGTAGACCCGTTGCAGCGTGAAATCACGATACGTTATTGGTCCACAACCTACCGTGAACACATCATGATGAACTGTCCGGCACGTACACGTGTGACTCAACCCCCAGCACCTGCCGCACGCTATAATCATCGCCAGGCCGAAAGGCGCCATTGCGTAACATCTCACCGACCAGCCCGGTGCTAATAAACTGCAACCCCGTAATCAGCATCAACACACCAAACGTCAGCAATGGACGGGTGCCAATGGGGATACGGTTGAACCAGAGCCAGGTCATATAGAGACTGATCACCAGACCGACCAGGAAAAAGAGCGTCCCCACAATGCCAAATAGCCGCAGCGGGCGCCGCAAATACGTTGTTAAAAAGAGCACCTGAATAAAATCTAAAAAGCCATTGGTCAGCCGCTTGCTGCCAAACTTGCTCTTACCAAAGCGCCGCCGCTGATGTTCCACCGCCACTTCGGTGACCCGAAAGCCTCGCTGCCAGGCCAGCACCGGAATGAAACGGTGCAAGTCACCATAGAGCTGCAAATCCTGCACTACTTCGCATTTGTAGACTTTGAAACCACAGTTGAAGTCGTGCAAATGCACACCGGTGATCGAAGCGACGACGCCATTAAATACCCGCGATGGCAGCGTTTTGGAGAGCGGGTCGTTGCGCTGCTTGCGCCAGGCCGAAACCATATCGTAGCCCGCATCCAGTTGCTCCATCAGCTTGAACATATCGGCCGGGTCTTCCTGCATATCGGCATCAATCGTCACCAGACGCTCACCCCGGGCCAGGCTAAACCCGGCATGCAGGGCTGCCGTTTTGCCAAAGTTCCGCCGAAACTGCACCACACGGATACGTTCATCCTGCTGCTGAATCTTCGCACACAACGCAAAGCTGTTGTCGCTGCTGCCATCATCAACCAGCACCAGTTCATAGCTGTCACGGTAGACCGGCGGCCCCTCAGCCAGCACCTGCTTGAGCCGCTCATAGATCAGCGGGATATTCTCTTCTTCGTTATAGATTGGGATCACCACCGAGAGCGCCAGCTGTGGCGGTGGTACAGACCGCGCGGGCACAGAATCAAGCATTGCTTGCGTCCTTTGCATTCAACTCTTCGCGCACTACATAAATAGGCTTCTGCTGGCCTTCATAATACACCCGCATGACCAATTCACCCAGAATGCCCATGCCCAGAAACTGAGCGCCCAGCAAAATCAGCAGCACCGAAAGCAGCAAGAGCGGTCTACGCCCCACCGAACGGCCCAGAATCAGACGGACGTAGCTGAGATAAAAGCCCAGCACCGCCCCAACCGCCGAGCTTGCCAGACCCACCGGGCCAAACACCTGCATCGGCCGGGTGGCATAGCTGAGCAAAAAGCGCACGGTGAGCAGATCGAGCATGACCCGCAGCGTCCGATTGATTCCGTATTTGGATCTGCCAAACTGCCGTGCATGATGCTCCACCGGTAATTCGGCAACGCTCACGCCCTGCCAACTGGCAATTGCCGGGATGAAGCGGTGCAGTTCGCCATACAGTCGGATATTGTGCAGCACGTCGGTGCGATAAGCCTTCAGTGAGCAGCCATAGTCGTGCAGCGCCACACCGGTTGACCAGGAGATCAGACGATTTGCCATATGCGAAGGTAAGCGCCGTTTCCAGAAGACATCCTGGCGATTGGCCCGCCAGCCACTTACCACGTCATAGCCTTCATTCAAGCGCTCAATCACCCGCGGGATATCGGCTGGGTCATTTTGCAGGTCAGCGTCAATCGTCACAATCACCTCACCTCGCGCACGATCAAACCCCGCCGAAAAGGCTGCTGTCTGCCCAAAGTTACGGCGAAATCGCACCACCCGCAAGCGCTCATCTTGCTGTGCCAGTTGTTGTAATAGCGCAAAACTGCTATCGCTGCTACCATCATCCACCATAATCAACTCATAGGCATAACCCGCCGTATCCAGCACTGCTACCAGTCGTTCATACAATGCTGGAATGCTCTCTTCTTCATTATAGATCGGCACGACCACCGATAGATAGGGACGATTGTCAGCCCGAGTAAGAGCGCTTATCCCTGTGCTCGGTTCGTTTGCCACGGCCTGCTCTTGTCGCTCTTGCATCACCACCAGTCGTTCACCCTTTCCAGGCACTGCCAACCCAGCTTACCCTACCAGTTTACCACGTCTCCTATTCTACTGCATTTCTGGCGCCTATGGAAATCCGACCGGTACAACAACAAAAGCAATGGCAACATCTGATGTTGACCAAGACAAGGGTTGTCAAAAGAATGATACGCAATGACCTTGGATTACTGTATCAATACATGTTTGGAAATACCCGTTCTTCAATACGTACCTATCTATAGACATGCTAGAGCATGGTGATTGATTCCTGCTTCACCGACGGCTGCCCGGTCATGCCGGGGCTTACACTATCTCCACAGGCGTTGCGTTCCCGTCGAACTGACGGTACGTTGTTTGTTGCGAGCGCGGCCAGGTTCTGAGCCGCGTTGAGATCGCGGTCTAACGCCGCGCCACACGTTGGGCATTCCCATTCCCGTTGGTCCAGGGTGAGGTCATGGTTGACTGCGCCGCACGCATGGAACGTCTTGCTGGATGGATAGAACCGATCCGCTACCACGATGTCAATGCCGCGTTGGGCCGCCTTATAGGTCAGTTGCCGACGGAACTCGCCAAACCCGGCATCGCTGATCGCCCGCGCCAAGCGTCGGTTTTTGACCATGCCGGTCACGTGCAAATCCTCAATCACCACCACCGTTGGCACCTGCTCGGCAGACTTGGCTTTCGTCTGCACCAGGGTTGCAGTGGCTTTGTGGAGGGCATCACGACGGATGTTTGCGACGCGATAATGCGCAGTGGCAAGCTGCCGTTGCGCTTTCTCTCGGTTCTTACTGCCTTTGTGTCGGCGGGAAAGCCGACGTTGGGCGCGGCGCACCTTGTTGAGTGCCGTTCGCAGCGCCTTTGGATTGGCGATGATGCGCCCGTCGCTGATCGTTGCCAGGACCTTGATGCCGAGGTCTACGCCGATGGGTGCGCTGCGGGGCGGGATGAGCCGTATACGGTTCCTCGACCTGAACACTCACAAACCAGCGCCCCGCCTTTTCCGATACCGTTGCCGACAGCACACGTGCGTTGGTTGGCAAATACCCGCGTTCTTTGAGCCGCAGCTGCCCCAGACGAGGGAGCTTGACGTGGGTATTGGTGATCGCGATACTCCCGGTCAACCGAAACGATCCGATACCGCTTTTGAGGCTTTTGAAACGGAGATACCCGCATTTTCCGTGATGTTGTCCTTGTTTCTTCAGCTTGCACGTCCGAAAGAAGTGGGCAAAAGCGTTATCCAGGTCACGCAAGGCTTCCTGGGTGGCACACTTACTGACTTGATACATCCAGGGAAACTGGGATTTCTTTAGCGCATTCAATTCCTTGTGAAGTGCAATTGCTGACGGCATCTTCTGTTTCGCCTGGTACGCTTCTTTTTTGCGCCGCAAGCCCCAGTTGTAAGCAAATCTCGCCGCACCAGCGTGCCTTCGGCAGTGGGTGCGCTGGCGGTTATTCAGCCGCAGTTCTGTCTTGTAGCCCCGCACGAGCGTCCCACCGTCAATCTGGGTTGTGCGCTTCGGTTTCTTTGCCTTTTTCGGCGGCTTCGACGCACTGTTTGATGCACTGCTGCAACCGCTCAGATCGGAGCTTGCTGTTGCGACGGCCATACAAACGAGCAGCCATACTGGTGATAACAGCAACGAAATCGTCAACAAGGTCATCTCCGGTATCGGTAGGAAAGACGGTCTCAATCCGTCGTCCCTGCATAGCGAGTAACGATACGATATAGTGATACCCAAAGCGGGTCAGTCGGTCTTTGTGCTCCACCACAATCACGCCGATCCCTGGATCGGTGAGCAATTTGGTGAGCTTCGGGCGCTGATCATTCAGTCCCGATCCAATTTCGACCACCTCTTTTTTTACTTGATAACCGCGTGCTGCGGCATAGTCCCGGAGCCGTGCTCTCTGGCGTTCTGCATCTTCTCGTTGGGCTGCGGATGAGACCCGCGCATAGAGGGCAATGCCCCCAGGAGGCATTGCTTCATCTCGCACAATAATGGTGCCACTTTCAGTCTGGTACGCATCAACTTTCCCAGCCTTCCACCAGCGCCACGCTGTTTTGTACGTCACCCCAAGTTTTCGCGCATAGTCACTCAACTTCATAGAGACATTTTACCACAGAAGGGTGTATTTGTCTATAAGATTATTGGTTTGTTTCAACCCTGATTATAGCATGGAGTACGTGCCCTACGCAACGCCCCAGCCGGTTTCCCCGTGGGGCATCAGGCAGCACACGTTGCTTGAAATTCGGTATCACCTCTGGTATAATGCAAGCTACTGGTTTCAAAACGAACAATACTGTCTCTTCCTGAAGGGTATGTCATATCAACATCAGCTGGAACATCGCATTACACTGCCGCAGCGGCGGCGTTACGATACGCCCTTGTTGTTGGTGCATGGGGCATGGCACGCTGCCTGGTGTTGGGAGCATGCCATGGACGATTTTGCTGCCCGTGGCTTTGAAACCCATGCTATCAGTCTGCGTGGTCATGGCCAGAGCAGTAAACCGCCGCTCTTTCATCTGAGCGGTCTGCACGATTATGTCGAAGATTTGGCCTATACGATCAGCACCATCCAGCCCACACCGATTGTGATTGGTCATAGTATGGGCGGGTATATCACCCAACTGTATCTGATGGAGCATACGCTGCCGGGGGCGATTCTGCTCTGTTCGATACCGGTCAATGGTATTTTGCCCTTTCTGCTGAATACATTGCGTTCGGCGCCGTTGACGACCATGTCAGCGTTGCCGCGTCTCTTCTCGGGTCCGTTTGATGCTCGCCATGCCATTTGCACGTTTCTGTTTCGATCTGATATTGACCCGGTGTTGCTCGACCGTTACAGTACGCGATTGAATGCCGAATCGCTGCGCATTGGCGTGGAAAGCAGCCTTTATCTCTTCCCTCAGCCGGAGCGTAACCGTAGCCCGCTGTTGATTATCGCCGCTGAAAACGACCGCATGTTCACGCTGGATGAGCAGCAAGAGATCGCCGATGCGTATCGCAGCCCGCTTGTCATCATCCCCGAAGCGCCGCACGATATCATGCTTGACCCGGCCTGGTCGCACGCAGCGCATGTGATTGAACAGACGATTGCCGAATGGACGATAGAGCCGACCATTGCTCTGACGGGCTAACACGGAACCAGCTATGATGCTTGATACGAACCCGACTCAACCCTTGATCTATCTTGATCATGCTGCTACAACACCGCTCGATCCAACGGTGCTGGATGCAATGTTGCCCTATCTGAGCAATATCACGGGTAACCCATCGAGCCTGCACCGTGCTGGTCGTACCGCTCAGCAGGCCCTGGATCGGGCTCGCGATACCATTGCTCAGGTGCTGCATTGCCGACCCACAGAGATTATCTTTACCAGCGGCGGCTCCGAGGCGGATAATCTGGCGCTCAAAGGTGTTGCATTTGCGCGTCAGCGGCAGGGCCGCCATATCATCACCAGCACTATCGAGCACCACGCTATCTTGCACACTGCGGACTATCTGGAAAGCTGTGGCTTTGCGATCACGCGCCTGCCAGTCGATACCCAGGGTCTTATCAACCCTGCCGATCTCCGTGCAGCACTGCGGCCCGATACTGTGCTCGTGTCGTTGATGTATGCCAACAATGAAATTGGCACAATTCAGCCTATCGCCGAGCTTGGTCAGATCTGTCGGGAACATGGTGTTCCCCTGCATACTGATGCGGTGCAGGCGGCGGGTTCGCTACCGCTCGATGTAGAGCAACTCCAGGTTGATTTGCTGACGCTGGCGGCGCACAAATTGTATGGCCCACGGGGTACTGGCTTGCTCTATGTGCGTCGTGGCACGCCGCTGCAGCCGCAAATTCATGGCGGTGGTCAGGAACGGCAACGCCGCGCCGGCACGGAGTCGGTCGCCGCGCTTGTGGGTATGGCCACCGCGCTTCAGCAGGCTGAAGAACGCCGCGCCTGGTATGGTGAGCATTGTCAGACGCTGCGTGACCATCTGATTGATACGGTCCTCAACCAGATAGCGGGGGCCTCCCTGAACGGCCACCGCAGTAGACGCTTGCCCAACAATGCTAACCTGTCGTTTCGTGATATTGAAGCTGAAAGCCTGCTGCTGTTGCTTGACCAGCATGGCATTTGCGCCAGCAGCGGCAGCGCCTGTAGTAGCGGCGCTATCGAACCATCGCATGTGCTGCTCGCGCTTGGTCTTCCCCATGAGCAGGCCCAGAGTGCATTGCGACTCTCGGTCGGTCGTCACACCACCATCGAGCAGGTTGACTATTTCCTCGATGTTCTGCCGAAACTGATCGCGCAACTCCGCTCGTATAGCGCATGATATCGTTAAAGCGCTTCGTGTTGGCTATGCGGACAGCCCACACGCCGAACCGTCTATTTCAGCCTGGGGCTAAAGCCCCAGGTACCACCCTGCCCGTACCTCTGCCGTGATGGCAGGTTCTGTTCCCCTGAAAATCGAAAAGGAATCGAGAATGAGGACACCGCTCATCCACCGAGCAAAAAGTTCTCAACCAGACGATTATAGGTATCGGGTTGTTCAACCATCGGTACATGACCACACCCGTCTATACAAACCAGCGTGCTATTGGGGATGATTTTGTGCGCGTCTTCGAGACTGGCAAATGGCATCACAACATCCTGGCGACCACCGATCAGCAACGTTGGTTGGGCAATGGCTTGCATCGCTTTACGCAGAGCCGGGTCTCCCAGGCTGTTGACGCTCTCAAACGATGTCCACTGGTCCATCAACACAAATTCCAGATACCCCTCCCGTAGCAGGTCGTCATTATCGGGGATTTGATAGAAAAATGGTTGAGAGATGGAACGGGTCACCAGAGGCATGCTGCTCAGACTAGCCATCCAGCATTGCCACGACCAGACCCATGGTCGCCAGAAGGGTTGGGTCAGGCTGATCCATGGAGCTGAAAGCAACGAGGTCATCGCAGTTTGATAGTAGATCTGGTTGATCAGCAGATACTCAACCTCGCCCCCAAACGTACCAAAGCAGGTCAAAACCACCTTGCGCACCCGTTGCGGCCAGTATGCCGCAAGGTACAACGCAACTCCAGCACCAAACGAATGGCCATTCACATCAAATTGCTCGATGCCCAGCGCATCAGCAAAATCAATAACCAGGCGTGCCATCTGCATGGCGCCCTGTGGCAGCATCAGCGGCGGCGATGCCCCATAGCCTGGTAAATCTGGCGCATAGATATGACAGCTCTGCTCTAATGCATGGATCGACCACTGCCAGTAGCTTGATGATGCCCCCCAACCATGGAGCGCAATCATCGGGAAGCCGTTCCCACCTTCACGATACACAATGCGACCATGAGGGAGCTGTATTTGCTGTAAGGCGACAAACGGAACTGAATCAATCGGTGAAAAATTCATATATATATACTCCATTCCGGCGCACCACAAATCCAAGCGCTGTCTGTGCGCCATCCTATCTGCTACAGGACAATATCACGGGAAGTTACGTCACAGTTCAAAATTGCGACATCTCATACCTCGCTGGGCAAAATGGGTGTACAATAGATCGTTACCATCGCGGAACGGGTGTGTCCGCGATGGCGAACTATGGTGGATGCACTGTTTTTTGATAGCAATGAGATAGACAAGGAGTTTTGCAATGAACAAATGTTCTTTATTCAAGATAGGCCTGCTCTTCGTGCCTATCATGCTCATTCTGATAACCGTTCCGTCCCATCTCTCCGCCCAGACCGGCGAAAGCTGCTTTGATGCAACGGGGTACTGTATCAGCGGCCGCATTCAGCAGTACTGGGAGCAGAATGGCGGCCTACGGGTGTTTGGCTATCCCACAACCGCGCAAAGCGAGATACTGATTGAAGGCCAACCGTTTCAGGCACAGTGGTTCGAGCGCAACCGGCTTGAACTGCATCCTGAAAATGACCCGCCCTACGATGTCTTACTCGGTCGTCTGGGCGATGATGTTCTCAACAACAATCCACCCGAATCAAGCTCGGCCGATCCGCTACCAGGCGAATGCTATCGTCTCCCCGACGCTGCATTTGCTGTCTGTGGGCGCTTTCTGGAGGTATGGCGGGTAAGTGGCCTGCAGCTCGATGGTGACCCCAACACGGTGACTGAGGCCGAAAGCCTGGCGCTCTTTGGCTTGCCCCTCACGGCACCGCGCACCGAAACGCTGAGCGATGGCAATGCCTACACCGTACAGTGGTTTGAACGCGCCCGCTTTGAATATCATCCCGACCAGCCAGCGCCGTATGATGTGCTTTTTGGCCTCCTGGGCAATGAGATTCTGGGTGATAACGGCACGCCGCCCGAACCAACACCAGCGCCAGTCCTTGACTGGCCCGATCTGAGCCTGAACCAAGGAGTGACTGGGCTACGTCGTCCCACCAGCATCACCCATGCCGGCGATGGCAGTGGCCGGCTCTTTGTCGTCGAACAGCAGGGCCATATTCGCGTGATCGACAATGGTGTTCTGCAAACGACGCCATTTCTCGATATCGTTGGGGCGCGTCTCTTGCTGTGGTGAGCGTGGCCTGCTCGATATTGCCTTCCCGCCCGACTATGCCAGCAAAGGCTATTTCTATATCAACTACACCAACCGCGATGGGAACACCGTCATCGCTCGTTACTTTCTCACCACCGATCCCACTATCGCCGACAATACCAGTGAACAAATCCTGCTCGAGATTGATCAACCCTATGCCAACCACAACGGCGGTGAACTGGAATTTGGTCCCAACGATGGCTATCTCTACATCGGCGTGGGCGATGGTGGCTCCGGTGGTGATCCCGACAACCGTGCGCAGAACCCGGCCGACCTGCTGGGCAAGTTGCTGCGCATTGATGTTGAGTCAGGTGTCAGCCCTTATGCTATCCCCGCCGATAACCCCTTTGCCAAGAACCCGGACTATCGTCCCGAAATATGGGCACTTGGCCTGCGCAACCCCTGGCGTTTTTCCTTTGATGCACTCAACGGTGATCTCTATATCAGCGATGTTGGCGAACTCGATTATGAAGAGATTAACTATCAGCCCGCCAGCAGCACCGGCGGCGAAAACTATGGCTGGCGCCTGATGGAAGGCCCAGCATGTTTTGAACCAGCCGATTGCACCCCGACCGGCCTGGTGTTGCCAGTGGCTTCATATACTCACTTCGAGGGCAACTGCTCGGTTACGGGTGGCATGGTCTATCGTCGCAATGACTTTCCGCGCATGGAGGGGCGTTATTTCTATGCCGACTATTGCTCCGGCATGATCTGGGGTATGCGGCGCAATGGCAATACATGGGAGAGCAATTTGCTGACCCAGGCGCCCTTTACGATTTCCAGCTTTGGTCAGGATGAAACCGGACAATTCTACCTGGCCGATTATACGAACGGGTCAATCTATCAGATCAGCGGGAACTGATACCAAATGTAGGTAATCCCATCTGGTATCTCAGACGTCATCCGGGAGCGCAGGCGTCTCGCCAGCATGCGGTCGGGACGACCGCGCTCCAAGCGCTTCAGGCCGTAACCGCATTTTCTGCCATTGAGACGCGGTTACGGCCTTCAGCTTTCGCTCGGTAGAGTGCTCTATCGGCAGCCGTGATAACCTCGACGGCGCTACTGCCATGACACGGAAAACCGGCGACACCGATTGAGACGGTGATCGCTGGCAGTTGCTGATGGTGGTTTCCAATATGCATCGTCTCAACGCCCCGCCGCAAATCATTTGCCCGTTGATACGCATGCTCCATCGAAATCTCTGGCAACACCAGAATAATTTCCTCCCCCCCATAGCGACAAGCCGTATCACCTGCCCGTAGCGAGGCACGTAGCACATCACTGAGTTGGCGTAACACGAGATCACCAATATCGTGTCCAAACGTATCATTTACACGCTTAAAGTAATCGATGTCGATCAGAAAAATACCGACCGAACATTGATAGCGTGCCGCTCGATGCAATTCAGTTGTCAATACCTCATCCAGAAAACGGCGATTAAACAGTCCGGTTAACGGATCGCGAATGGCCTGTTCACGCAAACGCTCACGTAACAACAGGTTCGAGAATGTCAGCGCAAGCAAATCGGCCACCATCGTCACCAGCCGGCACCAACGCTCATACACCGCTTCGGCAACATGCTCACCACCTTGGACATGCAACATGCCAAGCCGTTCGTTCCGACTAACCAGATTGATACACATGACCGGTAGGCTCTTTTGTGTCATACAACGCATACACCCTCCCTCTAACCCGTCGATTTCCATGATATTCGCCTGCCCCGTGACAGCTACCACACAGTCTTCCAGCGTAACACCAGCTACCACTACTGGCCAGTCACCCCATTGGGCAACCAGATGTAACTGTTGGCTTGCCTTCTGAATACAATAGAGTCTTCCTCTTTGCCCGGCAAAGAGATCACGCAAAAAAGGCACACTCAGGGTATATGCCTCTTTCAGCGTCTGACAGCGCTGTAACACGCTGCTCAAACGGTTGAGTAACTCCTGCTCGACCACTGCCCGCTCAAGATGCTGATTCACCTGCTCAATATGCCGCTGCGCCTGCACGCGTTCGGTAATATCGCGCCCTACCGCCTGAAATTCGATCAACTGGCCGCGCTGATCATACAATGCCCGTTCGGTCCATTCGACCCAGCCAATCTGCCCTCTCGCATCAATCATCCGATGTTCAACCCGCTGGACTGGTTGCTCTGGTGTCAACTGCTCAATCTGAGCCTGTACCTGTGGTTGTTCATCGGTTGGAAAGAGATCGAGAAAGCGCTGCCCAATCAATGTCTGCTCTGACTGACCCACATACCGGCGGCATGCCATATTCACCAGGAGCAGCACCATATCGGCCCCAAAACGGCAGATGAGTTCGGTCTGATCTTCGACAATAGCACGATACCGTGCTTCACTCTCACGGAGCCACACCTGTGTTTGCCGCAGGGCAAGTTGCGCATGGACGCGTGCCAGCACCTCTTCGACTTGAAACGGCTTGGTCACATAGTCTACTCCACCGGCCGAGAAGGCTTTGACCTTATCAAACACATCATTGAGCGCACTGATAAAGATTACCGGAATATCACTGGTTCGTTGATCTGCCTTTAATGCTTCACACACCGCAAAGCCATTCATTCCTGGCATCATCACATCAAGTAAGATAACATCTGGCGGGTCTACCTGAATCGCCTTCAATGCACGTTGCCCACTCATGGCCGGGCGTACTTGATGCCCATGGCGAGATAACATATCGACCAACAAGCGTACATTTTCGCGATTATCATCAATAATCATAATACTACCCCGAAGCGGGGTATACTCTTCTGGTGATTTCATAGGCCCTCTCGCTTGCTTGTTTCAATCAAGCTCAACATCAGATCATACTCAAACCGGTCAGCCATCTCGTGCAAACCGCGTGCCAGCGATGGATTCAAAACCTGGCACTGGTCAATCAACTGCTCAATCTGCGTCATATCTGAGCGGATCAGGGCCTGCTCCAGGTCATCCAGAAGGTTATGCGGGACCCGTGCCAGACTCTCAACCAATCCATTTGGATCATCCTCGGGTATGGGTTCACCAGTTGCAAGCTCAGCATACCCGTCGCTCGCTTGATACACATAGTTCAGGCGCAGATGCTTTTGCATCATCAGGAAGATCTCCATCTCGCGAAATGGTTTGCGCATAAAATCATTACCACCAGCTGCCAATACCTGTGCGCTCTCCTCTTCAAAAGCGCTGGCGGTTAGGGCCACAATGATTGGTTCTCCTCCATTGGGCAATGCGCGAATCCGACGGGTCGCTTCATAGCCATCCATCACCGGCATTCGCAGGTCCATCCAGATAAAGTGGTGCCGTTGATGAAGCCACTGGGTGATGGCATGCTTGCCATCGGTTGCTTCATCTACCTCAAAACCCACGCGTTTGAGGAGTGTGACAAGCAACAAGCGCGATTCACGTCGATCATCGACGACCAGGACACGATAACGCGGCGTATCCTCAACCAGACCTGTCACCCGTGGTTCAGACTGTGGTCGATCCATATCGCCAGGTTCCAGCACCTCCACCGGGACGGTAAAACGAAAGACCGATCCCACACCCTTCTGGCTCTCTACGCTGATAGTACCACCCATCAGATGCACAAATTGCTGGCTAATCGCCAGACCCAGACCGGTGCCCTCCTGCACCAGCGTGCTATTGGAGGTTTGCGCAAAGGCTTCAAACAGAGACCCCGATTCGTCCGAATCGATCCCATAGCCGGTATCTTCAATCTCAAATAACAGTCTGTGCTGGCGATCCTGATCATCAGCGGAAGCAGGGGCGGGTGCCGTACCGATCTCCTCAACGGTATACTGGTAGCACCGTACCCACAACGAAACACCACCTTCACGTGTAAACTTGATCGCATTGGCGAGCAAGTTGATCAACACCTGCCGCAGTTTTACCTGATCCGTCCGAATGTAGGACGGTACAGCTGCATCCCAATCAAACGTGAGCAACAGCCCCTGTGCCCGTGCCTGAGCCTGTAACATGTGTTCTATATCGATGAGCATCCCATGGAGATGAAAGTTCGTGCATGTCAGTTGTAACCGGCCGGCTTCTATACGAGAAATCTCGAGCACATTATTGATCAGGTTTAGCAGATGCTCACCACTACGATAGACAATCGCGGCATGTTCACGATGTTCGGCTGGCAACGTATCGCTTACATGCATCATCTGGGCAAACCCGAGAATAGCGTTCAACGGTGTGCGTAACTCATGGCTCATATTTGCCAGAAAGGTACTTTTGGCGCGGTTGGCTGCTTCGGCAGCTTCCTTGGCCTGATGTAAATCTTCTTCCATGTGCTTTCGTGCAGTAATATCATTGAGCGATACGACAAAAGAGAGTTGACCTTTCCATTCAGTTTCCATCACCCGCATCTCGAAGACCTCTATCTCTTCTCCATGGGCCATATCAATCTCACAGATTTGCCCCTGGGTCATCGGTAATCCGAGCAGTGTCCCCTCTAACTCGAATTGCCGCATGAGACGATGCGCCATTGGGTTGGCATACTGAATCACCCCGTTTTCATCCAGGACCATCACGCCAAGCGGGTGAAAATCGAGAATATGACTCAAGCGTTCTTCACTCTGTTGTAATGCCCACTCGATCTTCTTGCGGTCACCGATATTGCGTGAAACGCCGATCCAGCCGCAATGTTGACCGTCATCGCCATACAATGGCGTTGCCACACATTCCGTCCAGACGGTCGAGCCATCCTTACATGGCTGCTCGAGTTCCAAACAATCGGCAAAAAAGAGATGGTCTTGCTCTGCTGCTTCCATCGCGCGGAGTACCACATGCAGTGAGTCTGGGGTTAATGCATCTGCCATCTGTTGCTCCAGGACTTCCTCTGGCGTATATCCTCGCAGATGATAGACTGAAGGACTGACATAGGTAAAACGCCCTTCAAGATTCATCGTCCAGACTACATCATACATATTTTCGGCCAGCAGGCGATAGGTGCGCTCACGCTCACGGAGTGTTGCCTCTACCTGTTTTCGTTCGGTAACATCACGCACAAACGATAGGATCGCGGGTCGCTGCTCATACTCCATCACCCCTGGTGTTACCTCAAGCGTCAGCCGTCGCCCATCGCGGTGTAACGCAACCAACTCATACCGTGAAGGCAATGATGCACCGCTCAAGCGTTGTTCAAATCGCTCGATCACGCGGCTACGGTAACCCTCGGCCAGAAAGATATCAAAACGTGCATGCTCCATATCGGTTACCGTGTAGCCCAGCATATCGGCCAACCGTGCGTTGCAGTATCGTATGTGGTAATCCTGCACAATCACAATACCATCATTCGCCCGTTCCGATACATTGCGGTATTTTTCCTCACTCTCGCGTAGCACTGTTTCTATGCGTTTGCGTTCAGCGATCTCTTGCGTCAATTGGGCATTGGCTTCGAGCAGATCAGCCGTTCGCCGTGCTACCTGTTGCTCTAGCCGGTTGGTACTCTCATGCACACGCAGGATCATGCGATTCAATGCCCGTGCTACAAAACCGATCTCATCCTCGTAATAAATCGGAACAGTTGCGTTAAAATCTCCCGCATCAGCGCGATGGACGCCATGGAGCAAGGCCTGCAGTGGTCGTTCAAAGCTCATACGGCAGAAGAGCAACAAAACAACCCCCAGCGCTATCATACTGCCCATAAGTACTCCGATCAAGTTCATATTAGCGGTATTGATAGCAGCAAGATCATCTGCCAGCGCAAAGCCTATTTCATACCGTCCATCGGCAAGGTCAATCTGATAGCCCACATACCATGGCAATCCATCGCTCCCATCTGGCCCATACCGCCAGACACCAGTCACTCCCGCCGGCAGAAACATCTCTTGCAGATAGGCCATTGCTCGTGATCCAGTGGTATCAGCTGGTTCGGCCGCACCGAACAATCTAGCAAATCCGCGCTCATACAGAGCAGGTTGTTCCAGGGGGTAGATTTGGCGTGTCACGAATTCTGTGTTTCCTACCGAAGCGTTCTCAGTAAGCAGAATTATAGGCGACTTCGGCTGGTAGTTTGCTCAGATTGTTGTCTATCAGGGCCTGCTCTACCAATGCTACCTGCCACCCCCGTTTTTGCTGAAACTGCTCATTGCGCATTCCTGTGGTCATCAGGGTGACTATCCCGAACAACCCCAGCAACAGCACCAGCGCAACACAAAACACACGCTCTAGAAAACTGGATGCCTCGCCGCCATAATGCAAAAACACCAGGAACATGCCCAGATAAAAACAGACAATGCTCATGGCGGTCAGATATCCCCCGAACGGTACAGCGGTCGAAAGCATATGGTGCAGCAGGATCAGCGTCATAGGCAGTGTACTCAGCAGTAACATCACCAGAAAGGCACGGACCATGATGGCATTGCGCCCCACTGGATGCAAGAGCACCCATACCATGCCCTTCACTGACCGTTCCGGTCGCCGCCAATACCCGGAGAGGGCAATGGTTCGGCGCACCATCACCACAATACTCAGCCCCAGCATCAGCGGTAGCAAAAGCGACAGCAGATTCAAACTGACAGACGTCGGCAAGGATACCATGCCCAATGGGGCAGCAACGATCAGCAGCAACAACACCAGCGCTATCCCCAGCAGCACGAACCACAGCAGCAGCATCGTCCGTTGTTCACCAGGTTGATCATTCAGCGGCAGGTGATAGACCATCTGGACCAGACAACCCATAGCAGCAACGTTCAACACCACTTGCAGAGCATAAGCACTCTCGCTCCCCGTTGGTATGAGCGTTTCAACCAAAAACCCTGTAGATGACAGCAACATACCCACAAAAAAGGCAGCAAACCACCAGGTTGATTGTGCTTTATGCGGCAAACGTATGATATACCAGCTACCAAATGCTACCATGATGAGCTGGTTCACTGCCATAATGGAATCGTAACTCAATACCATGATCACATCACCAGAGCACGCTCTTCGGAGAACATATGAGCGCTTCCTCCCAACGCTCCAGCGTAAGTACTGCTATCACACCGTTTCTTCTGTTGTTTCTATTCTATATCTATTATAACCCTTTAAAGCCCTGCGCGAAAAACCAGTTTGAGCAGAGCAGATGATTGGCAAAAAAAGACGATGCATACGTTTGACTAGCAAAGGGAACGTTGGTTTGATCTGGAGGACCAAAGTTTATGCGAAGACTATCCATTTTGCTCTTTATCCTGTTCACGACCATGCTGCTTGTCACCAGTATCTCCCGGCCGACCCTGGCCCAGAGCGATGAGCGTTGCTTTGAGGCAACTGGCTATTGTATCAGCGGTCGCCTTCGTGCTTTTTGGGAAGCCTCTGATGGACTCCGTGTCTTTGGCTTGCCTCTCTCGCCCCAGCAAACCGAGACTATCGAAGGATGGCCGGTTCAGGTGCAGTGGTTTGAACGTAACCGCCTCGAACTGCACCCCGATCAGCCCCCGCCCTATGATGTGCTGCTGGGCCGACTCGGCAACGACTGCCTGGCCCAGCAGAATCGCGACTGGTTTACCTTTCCCCAGAGCACTCCCCAGGATGGTTGCCAGTTTTTTGCTGCTACGGGGCAGCGTGTTTGTGCGCCATTTCTGGAGGCGTGGCGGGCCAACGGCATCGAACTCGACGGTCAACCAGGCTTCAGCGAGGTCGAAAACCTCGCCCTCTTTGGCCTACCCATCAGCCAGCCAATCACCGAGACCTTAAGCGATGGCAATGCCTACCAGGTGCAGTGGTTCGAGCGTGCCCGTTTTGAATACCATCCCGAACAGGACCCTGCCTTTCAAGTCCTCTTTGGCTTGCTTGGCCATGAAGTCCGGCGCGGCTGTGGCATACCCGTGATTGCCCCCCCGCGACAGACCCATCCTGTGTTGGTGTCCCCGACCCGATCAACGGTCAGGTCTGGCCTACCCGTTGTGTCACTGCCGGTGAGACGCTCTCTATCGATATCGGTGGGTTTTCCCCTGGCGAACAAGTAGCATTCGTCCTGAGTACACCAGAGGGACTGCTCATACCCACCAATGAAATGATCGACACGCTTGGTCAAAGTGATGTGCGTGGTATTCCATTTGAAACATCCGCGCTTGAACCCGGCGATTGGACTCTGCTCTTCACTGGGCAGGAGAGTCAGCACCAGGCGGTCATCTACTTTCGTATTCTGCCGCCTGATGCTACCTGATGGCTTGCAAGCGTTGGGGCGTTGGAGCGTTGGAGCGCAAAGCGATGGAGGTGCGCAACCCCTCACCCCCGGCCCCTCTCCCACAAGGGGAGAGGGGAGTCGCGAAACGTCTGGCTGCTCTCCCACGTACCACGCCCTCTCCCACAAGGGGAGAGGGGAGTCACGGTGGTCGGGACGGCGATACCCGATACCCGATGCCCGATACCCGTTGTCAATGGTCAATGGTCAATTATCTATTGCCGATGCCTGTGAAGGAGAACAACCTATATGCAACCACACCGCGCACTCATCATCTTCATACTGATCAGTTTGATGCTGCTCTGGCTTGTCCCGGAACAGCGCACACACAAGCCCAGACCGATGAGCGCTGCTTTGACGCCACCGGCCAGTGTATGAGTGGTCGCCTCCGCGCCTTCTGGGAGCAGAATGACGGCTTGCGTACGTTTGGCTTGCCAACGAGCCCGCAACAAGAATCCACGATTGAAGGTCAGACGATACAGTTCCAATGGTTTGAACGCAACCGCCTGGAACTGCACCCACAGGCTGCGCCTTACGATGTTCAGCTAGGCCGACTAGGTGTTGAAGTGCTGGAGCAACAGAACCGTGACTGGTTTACCTTTGAGCGCAGTGGCCCGCAACCCGACTGCCCCTTTTTCGAGACCACCGGCCAGAGCATCTGCGGTCGTTTTTTGGAAGCGTGGCGTGCCAATGGCATTGAACTCGACGGTCAGCCGGGCTACAGCGAGATCGAAAATCTGGCCCTGTTTGGTCTGCCCATCAGTCAGCCAATCACCGACACCTTGAGCGATGGCAATACGTATCAGGTACAATGGTTCGAGCGTGCGCGGTTTGAATATCACCCGCAGCAGGATGTTCCGTTTCAAGTGCTGTTTGGCTTGCTCGGCAACGAAATCCAGCAGGCGCCGCCATCGACACCGCCTGAACCCGATCAGCCAGCGCAGCCCGCCCCACCGGCCGCACTGCCGACTGGTGAGTGGATTGCGTTTCACTCGAACCGCGATGGCAACTTTGAAATCTATATTATGCGCCCCGATGGCTCTGAGCAGCGAAACGTGACCAATCATCCAGCCAATGATGCGTTCCCCGCCTGGTCGCCCGATGGCTCGCAACTGGTCTTTGCCTCGGACCGCGATACCAGTTTTGACCTGTACACCATGCAAGCCGATGGCAGCAATGTCACTCGTCTGACCAATGATCCCGGTCGCATGATTTTCCGGTCTGGTCGCCCGATGGCAACTGGATTGCGTTTGTTTCCGACCGTGACGGCGACCCGGAGATATATACCATGCCACGCAGCGGCGGCAACGCCAACCGCCTGACCGAAGATGGCAGCAACAGCTTTCCCGACTGGTCACCGGATGGCAACTGGCTCGCCTTTGCCTCTGACCGCACTGGCGATTTTGAAGTGTTTGTGATGCATGCCAATGGCGACAATGAGACCCGTCTTGAAGGCAGCAACGGCAATGAAGCCTACCCCGTCTGGTCACCGGATGGCAGCCGCATTGCCATTGCTTCCGGTCGTGATGAAAACTTCAAGCTCTTTACGATCCGGCCAGATGGTAGCGATCTGACCAACCTCACCAACACATCTGCCAATGATGTACGCCCGGACTGGTCACCCGATGGTTCGCGGATAACCTTCTCTTCCGACCGCGATGGTGAATCCAATATCTATGTGATGCAGGCCGATGGCAGCAACGTACAGCGCCTAACCAGCACCACCGGCCGCAACGCCAGCCCGGCATGGTCACCCGTCATTCCCTGATCCTTATATTCCGCATGATATTGGGGCGCAAGTATTGTGTCTGCATGCCAGCATGATGCCAGCATGATGCCCTCGCTCCAGTCATTCAGAAAGAAGCACCAGCATGTTGTATCACAATCGCAATACTCGTTCCATCCTGTTATGGTTTCTCATGTTGACTCTGATGCTGAGTGTATCGAGCCACCACCTGACGATGGCCCAGAACAACGAACGCTGCTTTGCCGAAACGGGCTACTGCATCAATGGCCGTCTGCTGGCGTTCTGGGAACAGAACGACGGTCTCCGTGTCTTTGGTCTGCCCATCTCGCCGCAGCAGACTGAGGCCATCGAGGGCCAGCCACTTGAGGTGCAATGGTTTGAGCGCAACCGGCTGGAGTTGCACCCTGAGCAAGCGCCGCCCTATGATGTGCTGCTCGGTCGGCTGGGCGTGGATTGCCTGCAACAGCAAGGCCGTGACTGGTTCGCCTTTCCCAAGGCTCCAGCTGAGCCGAGTTGCCTCTTTTTTGAGGCGACCGGCCAGAGCATCTGTGGTGAGTTTTTACGTTCCTGGCAAGCGAATGGCCTGGAACAGGATGGTGCGCCTGGCAGTAGCTTTGCCGAAAGCCTGGCCCTCTTTGGTCAACCAATCAGCCCACCCCAGACGGAACAGCTCGAAGATGGTCGCGAGTACACCGTGCAATGGTTTGAGCGGGCGCGGTTTGAATATCACCCGGAACAGTCGCCCCCTTTTGATGTGCTCTTTGGTTTGCTGGGCCATGCCATCTACCAGAACCAGTGCCAGTTGCCACCCGCAGGCCAGCTTGCCTTTGTCTCTTCGCGTGATGGCAACAACGAAATCTACACCATGAACGCCGATGGCAGCAACCCGACGCGCCTGACCAGGCATCCACGCGATGATCGCTACCCGGCTTGGTCATCCGATGGCTCACAGCTGGTTTTCACCCGCCTGACCGACGACTTGCACTGGACGTTGCGTCGTATCAACGCTGATGGCAGCGATGAGCGCCCGCTGATCACAACCGCCACAGTGACACCGACGGTGAGCGATGTCACGCCGGCCTGGTCACCCGATGGCACACGTCTAGCGATCTCTTCGTGGATCGACGATGATTGGGAGATTGTGACGATCAGTGCCGATGGTAGCGACCGTATCCGCTTAACCAAGAGCGCCGAGCGTGATGATTTCCCCGACTGGTCGCCGGATGGGCAGATGATTCTGTTCGAGAGCTTCCGCGATGGTAACTGGGAAATCTACCAGATGAACGCTGACGGCAGCAACCTGGTTAATTTGACCAACCACCCGGCGGACGATTTGCAGCCAGTCTGGTCAGCCGACGGTTCGCAGATTGCCTTTGCCTCGAACCGCAACGGCAATCATGATATTTACACCATGAATGCCGATACCCACAACCTGGTGAATCTGACCAACCATCCTGCCGATGACCGTCATCCATCTTGGTCGCCTGACGGCTCACAATTGGCGTTTACATCGGACCGCGACGATAACTATGAGATTTACACGATGCGTCCTGATGGCCAGCAACCTGCAACGCCTGACCAACCATCCTGCTATCGATACAACGCCGCACTGGTCGCCATGATACGCAGTGGGTGCTCTTGCTCG
>JAAURD010000321.1 GCA_012034075.1 Chloroflexaceae bacterium
CGGCCCAGTCGGAGAAGGCACGGATGTCGTCCAGGGTGACGGTCTTGCCATCCTCGAACCGGAGCATGTTTTCGAGGACGACCTTGAGGCTGGCGGGAAGCCTGGCGAAGCTGCCCAGACCGGCTGCCCTCGGCGGCGGGGTCATCCCGCTCCGGTGTATGCTCTTGGGGCTGGTGCCATGACAGCGTGCTGCTTGCGCTTGTTGCTTCCTCGGCCGGGGCTGCGCTCGTTCTGGTGCTGGCCGGATCGGCAGGTTCTGGTTCGCTGGGTGCCGCAACGTGGGGGGCAATAACCGCTGGCGCCGCTCTGGCGGGCGTGGCTCAATTACGGTGTCGCAGCGGGTTGCTGCTTCAGTCAACCCTGATGGCTGGGCCGGATGAGCTTGCTCCAACGCAATCGCCGGGATGATCGGCATCACCATCGCCTCTGGCTCAGCGGTGTGGGCTTGCTCCAACGTGTTCTGGTGGTGTTCGTTGGTCAATACGGTGGTGGGCAACGGTATCTGTTTGCGACTGGTCTTGCGACCGTCTTCGCTCACAAAGGGCATATTGCACAGTATGATGGCTGCTCGCTGGCGGACTTTGGTGTCTTCGTTGGCTAACATCTCTTCGAGCACCTGAATGCTGTGGAGTTTGCTCTGCAGCAGGGCCTGGTTCAAGGCATATTGTTGTGTCCGTAGATAATCTGCATCCATAGAAGTTGGTATGGTCTGATCCGTTTGCATGATTGTTCCTGTTCTGTCTCCTGATCTATCGGCTGTTATGAGAAACAGTGCTGCCAGTGTGTTCCTCTGCGGTTGCACCACGGTGGCTGCCGCCACGGCGGGCTGCTGATGGCTGAGAAACGGTGTATCAGCACTGAAAAGATGATCGTTGACCGTTTCAACGATCTCTGATAGTATTATACACGACGTGTCAAGTACACAACAAACACACAACAAACCGGTTTTACCGATGGCGTGGGTGGGTGATAAGTAGAATGAGCATATGCGCAGCAGGCGCGGTGGTGCCGCTGGAGTGGCTGGGGTCCTGCACATTGCATCGTCTTGCAGCATCTGAAAGACGATGGTGCTTTACAGCAACACCATGGTATGGTATCCTACAGACAGGCAGTTGCTGCAAAAGACGTGGTACACCAATACCGATACGAGCATGGTGGTCCTCGAGATCGTAATATGATTGCTCATGGTGACCACCGAACCGTTTTTTCATTCATGTGTATACAAAAGGTGTGGTTACGTGCTCTATGCAACCACACAGGAGTCACCAGGAACGTATGGGCCATCCTTCCGATTTGTACACCATGACCATCAGTGCGGCCAGTGCTGCGCTTGAGGCCGGTGATATCAGTGCGGTTGAACTGACAGAGGCGGTCTTGCGCCGTATTGATGCGGTCGAACCACAGATTCAGGCGTTTCTCACGGTGACCGCCGATCATGCGCGATTGCAAGCGCAGGAAGCGGATACCCGGCGGAGTCAGCATGGTCGTCTATCGATGCTGGATGGCATTCCGCTTGCGATTAAGGATGTTATCTGCACCCATGGGGTACGCACAACATGTGGGTCGCGTATGCTCGATACCTTTGTGCCACCCTATGACGCAACTGTGATGGTACGGCTCAATCAGGCCGGGGCAGTATTGGTGGGCAAAACCAACTGTGATGAGTTTGCGATGGGTTCCAGCACCGAAAATAGTGCGTTCCAGATAACCCGCAACCCCTGGAATACTGATTGTGTCCCCGGCGGGAGCAGCGGTGGCAGTGCCGCAGTGGTGGCCGCTGGACAGGCATTGGGCAGTTTAGGCAGTGACACCGGTGGCAGTATTCGCCAACCCGCGGCTCTCTGTGGTATTTGTGGATTAAAACCAACGTATGGTCGGGTCAGCCGGTATGGCCTGGTTGCTTTTGGTTCGTCGCTAGATCAAATCGGCCCGATGGGCCGGACGGTGCGTGATCTGGCGCTCTTACTGTCGGTGATCGCGGGGCATGATCCGCTTGATAGCACCAGTGCGCAGCAGGCGGTGCCAGACTATGTGGGTAGTCTGACCGGCGATATCCGCAAGTTGCGGATTGGTGTGCCACAAGAATACTTCGTTGAAGGCATCGATAGCGGCGTCGAGCAGGTCACGCGTGAGGCTATCGCGGTGTTGCGTGATCTGGGGGCTGAAATTATCGATGTATCCCTGCCGCATACGCGCTATGCTTTACCCGTCTATTATATTATTGCGCCGGCCGAGGCCAGTGCCAACCTGGCCCGTTATGATGGGGTGCGCTATGGTTCACGCGCTGCGGCCGAAACGATGTGGGATGAAATTGAGCAGACACGGGGCGCGTATTTTGGCCCAGAAGTTCGACGGCGCATTATGCTCGGTACGTATGCGCTTTCGGCAGGGTATTACGATGCCTATTACAAACGAGCCCAACAGGTGCGTACGCTCTTTCGCCGTGACTTTGAACAGGTGTTTGCGAAGGTCGATATGCTGGCAACACCAACATCACCAACCGTGGCCTTCCCGATTGGTCAGCGGGTCGATGATCCGTTGGCAATGTATCTGAGTGATATTTTTACGATGACCGCCAATCTTGCGGGTATTCCGGGTTTAGTGCTTCCTTGTGGTTTTTGTGATCATTTACCCGTCGGACTCCAATTGCTTGGCCGACCATTTGATGAAGCAACCTTGCTCCGTACCGGCGATGCCTACCAACAAACAACATCCTGGCACACCTATCAACCAACACTCTCATAGTACGACCAGGTGTTATGAATCAGCAGATAGACTCGCAGACAGCAGCGCGACTGGCGGCGCATCTTGACAGAGCACGCCCCATGATCTGTGAGCGTGTTTCGGCAAAGATGATGCTCGCTTTTCCGGAACTGGCGGCAACGCTGCAGCTTGAATCAGCGCCGTCGCTGGAACAGCGCTTATCGAAAGTGGCTACTGAGCGTTTCTGTGAGATGCTCCGTGCGATTCTGGTGTTTGAGGCGTTTGAACTGGCCGACCAGGAGTTACGCTGGGCGCATCCGATCATTGTGCGACAGGGCGTGACGTATCAACATCAGGCGACGATGGTGCGCTGGGTATTTGAAGAAGTACGCCGTTTGCCGCTGGATGCAGCCGAGAAGAATCTGGTCTATGAATTGGAGCAGTATCTGAACAATCTCGTGAGGACGATCTTTCAACCTGCTGGATCGTAGGGTTCAATGCCAGATGGACCGGGCCAGTGAAGAACCAGCCGCTGGATACCACAACATTGTGACAGATTAGGTCATTGACTCACTCCAAATCGCCCAATTTGCTTATTGCCAACTCTTGACAAATATGCTATACTTGCAGAAGGAACAGTAAATCCTCAACCAATGTAACAGATAGTACTGCTCGGTGTTCCCATAACGAGACCCCGATTACGTTTCCAATGATTTCACATTCCTGTCGGATATCGTGCCATGCATGATGGTATGTTTGCTACCCATAACCCGAATACCAATCAGATAGCTGAAATGGACTTGCACCACTATCGGATACAATCACTGAGTTAGGCAATCTTTGTCGCGACTCGTTTGTTGTGCTGCATACCGGCAGACTGGCCGGTGCTCTGTTTTATTTCGAGAATGACAAGTAAAGATGCAAAGAATGCATATATGTAAGAACTTGAGCCGGCCCGATGATGGCATATGGTTGTTTATCCATCTGTTTTTGCCATTGAGGGGCATGGCTGGGTTTGGTCACAAGCGTCGGATAATCGATTGTCCGACCAGGTATATTATCGATATCTATCTATAACAAGAGAAAAGAGGCACTGGATGCTCTATGTTTGCATGTTCAACTATGAAGGAGAACACGATTGTGAATGTCACTGAATTGGAACAACGCACGCTGAATGACCTTCATGAGATGGCACGTAAGTATGAGATTACGGGCTATAGTAAGCTCAAGAAGCAGGATTTAATCTACCGGCTGCTTCAGGCACAAACTGAAGATGCGGGCAATACCCTGAAAGATGGTATTCTGGATATTGTTTCGGATGGCTTTGGTTTTTTACGTGGTGAACGCATGTTGCCCGGAGCGAATGATGTCTACGTCTCACAATCGCAGATTCGCCGCTTTGGCTTACGGACGGGTGACCTCGTGCTGGGTCAAATTCGACCGCCGAAAGAGAGCGAACGGTATTATTCCCTCTTGCGTGTTGAGATGGTAAATGGTATGGATCCTGAGACGGCTCGCAAACGCCCGTC
>JAAURD010000058.1 GCA_012034075.1 Chloroflexaceae bacterium
CAGTAGGGTCGTGCGGCTGCAAGCCGCACCTACGATTCACACTACGATTCACACCAGCGCTCCCGGGCACGTGCGCCTGCTCAGGTTCGTGCGGCTGCAAGCCGGACCTACGATTCGCACCAACGTCTGAGTATCGATCAACGCCATTTGGGATCATCGCATCGGCTCAAGGCATATAGTAGATGATCTGTGTGCCTTGCGATTCAAACCGAAATGGCACTTCGCGCAGTTCAGCGAGTTCGGCTCGCACAGCGGCCTGTTGCGATGGCTCCACAAAGAGCAGAATAAAGCCGCCGCCCCCGGCCCCCAGCAATTTGCCACCGACGGCGCCGGCCTGCCGCCCGCGCTCATACAGCTCATTGAGCCACGGATTGGTGATCTTGCTGGAAAGAGTGCGCTTGACTTCCCAGGCTTCGTGCAACAATGCGCCAAAGGCAGTGATCGAACCAGTGTTGGTCAAAATGGCAATGCCCCGGTTGACCTGTTCGCGCATCACCGCCAGACGGTCATCTAGCTCGCCACCAGAGGTGCGGTTGACCTGCTCATTGAGCACCTCATTGGCTGAACGCTGGAGGCCGGTGTAGAACATCAACAGATGGTCCTCTAGTTCTTGCAGTCGTTCGCGCCGGACTGGCACCGGTGGTGCCAAAATCGTGCCATCGGTGAGAAATTGGAGATGACGCAGCCCGCCACAGGCACAGGCATACTGGTCCTGACTGCCGACGCGGTCACCAACCATATGCTGTTCGACATGCACGGCTTCCCGCGCCACCGCTTCATTGTCGATAATCTGACCCAGATGCCCATGGACCGCTTTGAGCAAACCCACCGTGGTTGCGCTCGATGTACCCAGGCCCGTGCGAGCCGGCAGGTCGCTGACCAGATGAATTTCCACCCCACGCTCAACGCCCAGCAGACGCAATGACTCACGGACAATGGGGATGCGCATCTCCTCCAACGATTTGATCGATTCGATTTTGGAATAGTGGACCTGCAACGAATGGTCAAAGTATTCGGTGAGCTGCTGCACCGTAACATACACATACTTATCGATAGCG
This sequence comes from Chloroflexaceae bacterium, assembly GCA_012034075.1. Lineage (GTDB taxonomy): Bacteria > Chloroflexota > Chloroflexia > Chloroflexales > Chloroflexaceae > JAAURD01. The sequence goes on from JAAURD010000058.1 coordinate 1,059, forward strand.
GTGGCGAGCGTAGCGCCACTGTGTCGCAGGTAGTAGGCGGGATAGTCGGTGCCACCGCCAAAAAACTGACACGAACGGGGGTGCGGGTAATAATCATCAGTCACCTTTATGATCATAGGCCGTCTCAAACCAGTCAATGGTCCGGGCCAGGCCCTCTTCCAATGGGGTCAGGTGCAGGTCGGGTACCAGCCGCCGCAATTTGTCAATGCGCAAGCATTTGGAGCGAGCACCCACATATCGTGATGTGTCAAACTGGATCGCTGCAAAATCATAGCCAACATGCTCGCAGATGAGCTGTGCAAAGTGACGAATGGGAAACTCTTCACCCGCGCCAATGTTGATCAGATCATTGTTCTGGGTTTCGACCAGATGGAGCATAATCGAGACAAAATCATCAACCAGGATCAACTCACGGCGCTGATAGCCGTCGCCCCAGAGCACGACCGGCTCGCCCGTGCGCCGTGCATGGATGATTTTGCGAATCAGGTCAAAGATAAAGTGCATCTGCCGTCCATCCATATGGTAGCCTGCGCCATAGAGCGTGGAGGGAACCAGGCAGAGGTATTGCAGCCCAAATTGACGGTGCAGCGCCAGTTGTCCGGCATAGAGCATACGCTTGGTCATAGCGTAGGTAAACAGGCTATCGATGGGCAGACCGCGCAGATAGTGCTCCTCGACCAGTTCATCTTCGGGCGCATAGGAGCAACTGGTACCAATCGAGATGAGCCGCGCCTGGGGTTGGTATTGCTGCCACCAGGCCAGCACATTGGTATTGATCTGCTGGTTGATAATCCACTGCTCACCGGCATGGTAGAGACAGAAATCACCGGCCTGGGTCCACGCAGCCAGATGAAAAATGAGATCATACCGGCGGTCGTTAAAGGAATCCAGTGACCCCTGGTGGGTCAGGTCGGCCATGCGTGCGTTAAGCGCTACCAGATCATGCCCCTGCTGTGTCAGCCGCTGGCATAGATGGTGACCCAGAAAACCGCTGGCTCCGGTAATCAGTATCTGCATAGCTCAGGCATCCTTCGGGTTGACGGGAAAATAGAACTCAATACCCTGATCGATCAGCGCCTGGTTGTTTGCCAGTATCTCACGCTTAAAGTTCCAGGCCAGCACATAGTAGATATCGGGGAGGGTTTGCAACTCGTCTTCAATCACAATCGGCACGTGCATACCAGGCGAAAAGAGACCCCGGCGCAGCGCATTTTTCTCAACCAGGCAATCAAGGCAGTCCGTGCCAATGCCAAAGTAGTTGAGCAGCGTATTGCCCTTGACCGGCGCCCCAAAGCCATAGATGCGTTTTCCTTGCTGGCGTGCCTGTTGCAGATAGTCCAGGTTGGTCTGCTTCATGGTTTCGATGCGCCGCGCAAACGCGTGGTACGTAGCGCAGGCATTGCTCTGTTCATCAATTTCGGCCTGGCGCAACGTTTGCAGGCGCTTGCTCGGTGGGCGCTGGCCCGCATGCCCAACCAGGCCCATCACCGACCCACCATGAATGGGCGAAATCCACGCATCAAACATGGACATGCCATGCCGTTGCAGCAGCACCTCGATAGTGTGCAGATTGTAGTAGAGCAGATGCTCATGGTAAATCTGGTCAAAGGCCATATTTTCGACGATACGCTTCATATAGAGGAACTGCACAACAAAGACACCATCGGGTTCGAGCAACAGACGAATGGCCTCGGCTGCAGAGTGCAGCTCTTCTAAATGAAAGAAGACACCGGCGGCATTGATGACATGGAACGTCTGCTTGAGATTGCGGGCAACATCCAGGTTGAAGAAGGCATGCAACGTGGGTACACCCTGCTCATTGGCAATACCTGCGGTCGTCTGCGATGATTCGACGCCGAGCACGTCATACCCCAGGCGCTGAAAGTGCTTGAGCTGCGTGCCATCGTTGGAGCCGATATCGAGCACACGTTTCTGCGGGGTATCGGCAAAAACTGCTGATCGACCATTTCGGCCATCTGCCGAAAGTGCTCGCTCAATGAACGGGTGATACCAGAGAGATAGGTGTGGTCGCCAAACATCACCTCTTTGGGTACCGTATAATCCAGTTGCACGGTTTGGCACTGGTGGCAATACACCACCCGCAGGGGATAGACTGGTTCGTGACCGACCTCTTCGGGCCGCAAAAAGTGGTTGCACCAGGGTTGCTGGCCCAGGTCAATCACAGTCTCCAGTTCGGACGAGTCACACACACGACACTGGCTAATACGTGTTCCTGGTTGTGGCATCACGCTATCCTCGATGATCATTATACATTCGAGTATTTACTGTTGCGCAGAATCTGATAGCCCTTGATTAACTCACGAATACCCATGTCAAGCGAATACTGCGGGGTAAACCCGGTTTGATAGAGTCGTTGATTGGAGACAATATAGTCACGCTTATCCGGGTCCTCACCGACCGGCGCCTCGAGATAGACAAACGATGGAACATAGTGCTTGATGATGGCGCAGAGCTCGAGCTTGGAGAGATTGGCATCTTCCAGACCAACGTTATAGGGCCGTTCTTTCATCGTATCAAAATGCTTGAGTCCATGGAGAAAGGCACGGGCGACATCTCGCACATGAATATAGTTGCGTTTGAAATGGCCCTCAAAAATCACCACCGTGCGGTCACGCAGAGCGCGATAGGTAAAATCGTTGACCAGGAGATCCATGCGCATGCGCGGCGATATGCCAAACACGGTTGCCAGCCGAAACGTGAGACCATTGCCAGACTCCAGAATAGCCTGTTCGGCCTCAACTTTGGTACGGCCATAGAGGGTTAATGGTCGCAGGGGGGTCTCCTCGGTACAATATTTGCCCGGTTCACCGATGCCATAGCCGCTATTACTGGTGGGGAAGAGAATACGCTGTTCAGGTGAGCGGAGTTGCAGCAACAGTTTGATCGCCTCGAGATTCGTTGAAGTGGCAGCAAGCGGGTCATTCTGACACATCGGAGCGCCAACCAGCGCCGCCAGTGGGATGATCACGTCTTGCTGTTGCAGCGCAACCTTCAGCACTTCGGGGTCACGGCAATCGCCCCGAATCACCGAGAAGCGTTCATTGATACAGCATTCGAGCAGGCTGTTCTGCTGGAAAAAGAAGCTATCGAGAACAGTGACATCATACCCCTCAGCCAGTAATGCCGGTGTCAACACCGAACCGATATACCCCGCTCCCCCCGTTACCAGCACCTTGATTGCCATTGTGTTGCCCCTATCCTATTCACACGTGACCTACGTTGCCGCCGATCACGCTCGTTGATCTGTGATTATTATGCCACAGGTATGGTGAACTGGCAATGAGAAAAAAATCAGGTCATAGGTCTGGTCCGACTATTGATGGTCGGGTGGTGGGTAAACCCTCAATTTCCAGATATACCAGACCGATGCCCCGCCGACCAAACCCATCATGACCTCACCCAGAACCATGGCTGTCAAAGGATCGATGCCGGGCCACCGTACCACACTGACCACCACAAAATTTACTATGGCATGCAGGCCAATAGCAAGCCAGAGCCAGTATATCTGCTTGCGCAGCACGACCTGCAAGACCATCACCGATAGCGCCACATGAAAGATCACCGCCCATAGACGTTCCCATGCGCCGAGCAATGGCTGCCATACAGGCAAGGCATTGATCGCGGCGACTTGTTCACGCAGCACATCGGCCTGTTCTGGTGGCAGTGTTTGTATTATCGATGGCGCCAGAAAGAGACTCACGGCGGCAACCGCAGCACTCAGGCCCAGCAGCAGCATAGACTCAAGCCCACCATGGCCTACACCATACATCACTGCCCGTTCCCAGTTTGGCCCGCTCTTGCGCATCAGCCAGCGATATCCGGCATATCGTCCGACCTCCTCAAATAAACCCGCCGTCAACGCCAGCACCACCAGCCATACCCCGGCGAACAGTGCTGAAGAGCGAATGGTGCTGCCCCAGAAGCCTTCAATAACCAGCACCAGTGGAATACGCACCAGCACCTGCACAACACCAAAGACCAGTGCGCCATAGCCAAAGAAGCGCCAACTCACACCCAGACGTTGCCATACCAGCACACCCAGCACCAGCGGATAGAACAGGCCAAACAGCGCCGTGATTGCCATCGCGATGAGATAGCCCTGATTGACCACAACATCGCCAGCAAGCGCTGCATAAAAGAAACCACTAATCGCACTCCCATCGCCAAATACCACACGTAGATTCACGTCACCCTGCTCAAACGCACAGGTAAGCACCACTACGTCAAACGCATCGACCGACTCCGTGCGCGTGTGTGCTATCTCGACAAAAGGCCCATAGGTGGCGATTATTTCTTGCCATACGCTTGCCAGTGTATCGGGCGGCAATGCTTCCATCAGGTCAGCGTCAAAGCGCTCGCTTGCGCCCACAAAATCTTCAGCCACCAGTTTATCCACAAACTGCCGCGCCAGTGCTTCCCTATCGTCTGGCTCTTCTACCTGGGAGAGCGTTCCCTTACCTGGCTGGTCTGTTTGCGCACTGGTTCTTTCCACCAGACCGATAGTATCAAAACCAACTGGCACAAAAGAGACAGTGATCAGCCAGATCACCATACTGGCAAAGGCCACCAGAGCTATCGTGACGGGCCGGCATGTTCTTGTTGCGCTATCACTTGTCACCCATATCACCCTGTGCTACTATACGGCTAAAGAGCCGAATAGCCTGGAACCTTATGGAATACGAACTCAACGTCACTATACACGGTATCTGCCTTATCCGTCTCTATGGGCGGATCGACCATACCCTGGCTGAGCAACTGCGGCAGGACATGAACACGTTTATGGAACAGGGCCAGCGCTGGTTTATTCTTGACCTTTCGCAGGTCACGTTTCTTGAAAGTATGGGCCTCACCGTGCTCATCACAGGAATAAAATCTGCCCGTGTTATTGGTGGTGATCTCGTTGTGATTCAACCTACCCCAAACGTTCGCAACCTCTTGCATATTACCGCACTGGATTATCTTATCCGTGAATACCCAACCGTCCAGGCAGCCATTGCTGCCTACCAGCAAGCTGCGCAGAACGATATGTTTACCCTCTGATCCGCAACAATTGCCACGGTGCTCTAATCACGAAGACCCACACGTGCCGCACCAATCAACGCCGTCTTCGGATTCATAATCACCGAGACGGGAGTATTTAGCAATTGCTCGGAAAACCGCCCCTTATGCCGAAACGCCTGCATAAACTGATCGCTTTCGAGCACTTGCAAAATACGAGGCGGAATGCCGCCACCGAGATACACCCCGCCAGTTGCCAAAACATTGAGCGCCAGATTGCCAGCCTCAACCCCCAGAACCGATACAAACATATCGAGCGTTCGCCGACACAACGCACTTGGATCATCTGCACGGATCGCGGCATTGACAATCACCGGAGTTTTATCCTCCACACTGCCAAGCTGATCGAGCACATCGGGCAACTCTTCGGCATACTGGCTATCGCGAAAGTAGCTGTAAATATTGGGGATACCCATGCCAGAACAAACCCGCTCATAACTCACATGACCAAAGCGTTCCATCAAATAGCGCAACATGTCAACCTCTATCAGGCTATTTGGCCCAAACGTCGCATGTCCCCCTTCGGATGGATAGGCCTGGTACTGATTGCCATCCCAAACCAGAAATGCCTCACCCAGACCAGTTCCGGGTGCAATAATGCCGATAGCGCCATAGTCAACCGGCTTGCCGGCATTCAGGGTATAGAGATCGGTGGCCTGTAAGACGGGCACTGCATTGGCGACCGCCTCCAGATCATTGATCAAGCGCACCCGTTCGACCCGTAATGTCTCACCCAGATGCTCGGCATCAATAATCCAGGGCAAGTTGGTGATGCGTGCGCGGTTACCGACCACGGGGCCGGCCACACCAAAACAGGCCGCATCTATCGATGTCCCGACCCGCTCTAAAAACTCACTCGCCATTGCATCAAGACTACGATACAGTGCACTGGGAAAAATGGCTTCGACAATCGGATCATGGGCGCCCTGTTCTGCCGAAAAGATAGCAAGATGGGTTTTTGTCCCACCAATATCACCTGCAAGAATCATCATAGCCTCACCTCTCTCTCATGTAGATCACAATATCACCAGATCACCAGTTGACGTGCTCGCCACTGGCAAGCTGCTCTAACAATTGCTGGTAAAACACACGCCCCAGAGGTACCACAAAAGTACCATGATTGGGATGCCAACCCAGCAAGGCTGCTTCGGTGAATACGACCACATACCCTTCATCGACCGCCGGCTGCAAGGGTGCGAACGACCATCCACGCAAGATCGCCTGCTCCATTGTTTCAGCCGATAGCCACAATTCACCGGTAATCGGCCGGCCAAACACGTGATGAAATTGTTCCACTGAACCGAAATGTGCCTCTACCCAGAACCGCATTCCCTCTGGTAACGGTGGTGCATCTTCTCCCATCACCTCGGTCTGTGAGAGCACGCCGCTACCTACCAATTCCAATGCCTTGTGTTGCCCCAGAGGTGCCAGCGTGACCGATCCGGCATGCACCCGTTCATACTGAACATAGTCACTAAACAAAACAACTTTGTTGGTGCTGCCTACGTTCATGCGCAACGGTAGCCCGATAGGTGTACCCCAGGTACGGTAATCTGGCCCCCAGAACGCGCGTGCAGCCCGCAAAAATCCCGCGCCCAGCGGATGATCGACAAATGGCTGTCCCATCTGACTCACCTGAAAACGCTGGTGTTCGGCCAGGCCTCCATCGTTGCGCTGCACCACCACAACACGATTGAAGGGCTGCATCAGTCCGGCCAGTTCGGCCAAACCGATGACATAGGGATAGCCCACCAGTCCATCGAGCACCACCAGTCCTTCGGGCTGGGTCGGGTCGGCCATCAGGGTTACCTCGTGGTAGGGATAGGGCAAAGATACCTGCTCGCCGGTCTCGGCCACCGTAAAGATGCGTGCCTGCGGATTGTAGTCGCCCGTGACAATCCATATATGCGCAAATGATGCACCTGGTGCAGTAAACAGGCGATCACGCAACGCCTGCACAAAATCGAGACGAGCACTGCCCGGTGGTGCCGACATCGACACAACATTATAGCCCATGGCCTCGTACACACCGACAAAGGCCTCCGGGGCAGTGCCCAGATTGTCGGGAGTAAAGGGTTGATCTGAGCCGTTTGGACCCAACTTGGTATGGTAGACTTCGCGGAAGTCGCGATCATCCTGGGGCACCAGTTGGCGTGTGAGCCAGAAGGCGGCTTCGCCATCACCACCGATATTGGCAATGCCATTGCTGGCGGCAATATAATCGCAGTTGCTATCATTCAACTGTCGCCGCACAACATAATCGCGAAGCGCCAACCCTTCTTGAACAGACGTCAGTGGTTCGAACGTAGCATTCGGCCCATACACCACCGCAAACTTCACGGATGAGTTGATTTCGTTGTTCTGGCTAGGCATGGGCGTCATACCCAGGAGTACAAACACACAGCTGACCCATAGGACCAGCAGCATCGATCGTTTCATGCGCAAGGTCTCCTTCTTCTCGTTTTCTCACATGGTGTCGCAAACGACGCCAAAAAGACATCTTATTATACGGTATGCTTGACCTTTCTTTCAACCCTGATATGAGATAGCCTTTGGCCCTACGATTATCGACATCCAGAGCGATGCAGCGTGCTGTGCCGAATCGCCCTTGCCACTCTGGTACAATCGCTTTGTTCGGTAAGGTTTGTTGTGTGCTTGATATGCTATAATCGATACAAGTGATTTTTTGTGAAGGGAAGGCAGGAAGCATGGAACCATCGCAGCCATGGATTGATATTACAGTGACGACTCAACCCGGTATGGTCGTCTGGCCCGGTGATCCGCCTGTATCATTACAACGTGTACGCCGTATTGATGATGGCGATCACGCCAATGTTTCACACATTGCGATGAGTGTTCACACGGGAACACATATGGATGGTCTAAATCATTTTGTCAATGGTGCGGCCGGTATTGATGCCATGCCGCTTGAGGCTGTGGTGGGGCCGGCGCGGGTGATTGCGATTGAAGACCCACACAGCATTACGATAGCAGAGCTTGCCCCGCACAAGCTGCAACGTGCTGAGCGCTTGCTCTTCAAGACCCGCAATTCAGCGCGGCCCTGGTTCGATGAACCATTTTGGACCGATTATGTTGCTATTCCGCAAGAAACAGCGCAGTATCTGGTCGATTGTGGCGTGCAAACAGTGGGCGTGGATTATCTATCGATTGGTCGCTATCAAGGTGATGGTGTCGAGACCCACCAGATTATGCTTGGTGCTGGTATCTGGGTGATTGAGGGGTTGTATCTCGCTGCGGTTGAGCCGGGGCTGTATGAGTTTATCGCGCTGCCAATCAAGCTCAAAGACAGCGATGGCGCTCCCTGTCGTGCCATTCTGCGACCACTTACTAGCCAATAAAGGAGCATATCTGTGAAATACGTGACACGTCTGCAATCTATCGGAAACGCGTTGTCCTTTCCATACCCGTTGCTTAGAACAATCGTGTGTGGCATGTTGTTACTCGTTTTCCTCAGTAACTGTGGCGGTCAAACCACGTCAACCGTTGAAAGCACCGATGAAGGATTTCCCACCACAGCAGCCGAACCGGTAGCGCCAACCACCGAAGCGGAAGATGCCGAGCCAACCGAAATCGGTGATGCCACGGCAACACCTGAGCCAGAGAGCGAAACACCAACGACCGATACCGATGATACCGAAACAGCTGAACCAACTGAACGAGTTGCACAACCCTCTGCGACGGTTGACTCGAACGCTGCCGAATCGACCGAAGTTGCAGCGGCGACCGAGGTAGCTGACGTATCAGCAGAGACTCCTGGTGCAGCGGAGCCGACCGAACCGGCTGCGGAGGAGCCGACCGTTCCCCCAGCCCCTGAAGCTGCGGCCACTGCTGAACCAACACCGGTTCCTGCGGAACCAGTGGCTCAAAAGAACGGTACCTTTACGTTTGTTGATAATCTGCATTTTGCCAACGGCGTTGCAACTATCTACCAATCCTCTAATGGTTCGCAATTTCTGAGATTTGAATCATTTGAGGTTTCAGATGGTCCTGGAATATATGTCTTGCTCTCGCAACACCCGCAGCCGCGCAACGAAGCCGAAGTCTTTGGCGATACGCATGTCGATCTGGGCGAACTCACAGCACTGAGCGGCAACCAGAACTACGACATCCCGCCCGGTACCGATATCAGCCAATACCAGTCAGTTGTACTTTACTGTGAGCCATATGCCCAGGTGATGAGCAGCGCACAGCTCTTCGAGGCTCAACCATGAAATTCCACCGTGTGTAGTGTTGGTAACTGGTCGCAATACAATAGATGATGACTTCATTGCCATCATCTATTGTGTCCATATTGGATAAAACAGAAGAGAAGGAGATCATAATGGAACAGATTGGCCTTTTTTTTGGAAGTTCAACCGGCTGTACCGAAGATGCTGCCTTGCTGATAAAAGAAGAGATTGATGCCCTACAGCCCGATCTCATTGTTTTACACAACCTTGCCGAAGATGATTTGAGCAGTATGCCCAGTTATGCCAAGCTCATGCTGGGTGTCTCTACCTGGGAAGAGGGTGGTCTCCAGGAAGATTGGTTCCGTGTATTTCCCGATCTGGATGGCATTGACCTGAGTGGTAAGCAGGTAGCGTTGTTTGGGTTTGGCGATCAAGCGGGTTTCCCCTCAACGTTTCAAAATGGGTTGGGTGTACTGGCACGCAAGGTGCGTGAGCGTGGGGGCACCCTGGTTGGTCTCTGGCCCACAGCTGGTTACACCTTCCAAAAGTCATTGGCCGTCGAGGGCAATACGTTTCTTGGTCTATCGCTTGACAATGATGCCCAGATGGAACTGACCGATGACCGTATTCGGCAGTGGCTGCAACAGGTGATGGCCGAGTTTGGGATAAGCTAGCAGGCTGGTCGTTTGTTCGGCCTCTTGCAATGCAATTGGTATGGTACAATACAGAAGCTATGGAAACGCGATCAGAGACAATCTCCCATTCAGACAAACCCGGCCTTACCAGTAATGGCAATCAACGGTTGGCGCACCGTGTGGTACGGCGGATGCTCGCCTCCGGCCGACAGCTTCGGTTGCAGGTTGATGGCCCCAGTATGTTGCCATTGATTACCCCTGGCAGGAGCGTCTGGGTTGAGCAGATCGAGCCGTCCACCCTGCTGCGTCGGGGCGACATTATTGCCATGCAGCAGGGCGAACAGATCATTATCCACCGTGTGATTGGCGTACACGGCACACGGTGGCTCACCCGGGGCGATGATCGGTGGAGCACGGACCCACCCGTATCAGCCGATGCAGTGTTGGGTCGGGTGGTTTCGATTGAACAAGCGAATGGCGAGCGTCTCATGATGCTGCATCCACACTGGCGACTCATGAACTGGGGGCTGGGATGGCTCAACTGGTGTGAGCACCAGGCACCGGTAGCGCTGTTCGCCTGGTTCCCACGCTTGCTCAAACGGGGTTTGCTCCAGGGGATGCTCTGGCCCTACCAGCAGGAGCGTCGAGAGGCATAACCCTGTGGCACCTGCTATCTCTTTGCAGAGTTACCCGATACAAGCAGATGATATCGCCAGCCAGGTGATTGACGATGAAGCGGTGTTGGTTTTACCCCGGCACGGTCAGATTAAGGTGCTCAATGAAGTGGGCGCACGAATCTGGAGTCTCAGTGATGGCAACCACAGTATCCAGCAGATCACACACGCTATCTATACCGAATATGCGGTCACGATCAATACCGCTGAGGCTGATACGCTGGCGTTTGTAGCGGCTTTGGTGAAAGAGCAGATCTTAACCATACGAGGGTAACAACACAGAAGGAGCAGCGTACTGGCTGCTCCTTCTGTAGCTGTAAAGCCGCTTATCCTTCTTTGATGGCACTCGCCAATTCAACTATGCCTTTTTTGGCATCGGCAAAAAACATCTGGGTATTCTCAGCCGCAAAGAGTGGGTTGGGAATACCGGCAAAGCCGGGGCTGAGACTACGCTTCACCACAATGACACTGCGGGCTTTATCCACATCGAGAATGGGCATGCCAGCGATGGGGCTTTGCGGGTTGGTACGTGCTTCGGGGTTGACCACGTCGTTCGCACCGATCACGATCACCACATCGACCTGATCAAAAGTCGGGTTGATCTCGTCCATCTCTTTGAGCTTTTCATAGGGAATATCCGCTTCTGCCAGCAACACGTTCATATGACCTGGCATACGTCCTGCAACAGGATGAATCGCAAATTCAACTTCGGTACCGCGTGATTCGAGCAGGTTGGCAAGATCACGCACGGCATGCTGAGCCTGGGCTACGGCCATACCAAAGCCCGGTACAACGACCACACGGCCCACTCCATCGAGCAGCATTGCCAGTTCTTCGGCCGATGCGGATTTGACTTTGCCGCCATAGACTTCATCGGCGCTGGGTCCGCTATCGGTCGCAACCCAGACACCAAAGAGCACGTTGGTCAGCGAGCGATTCATGGCTTTGCACATAATCGTGGAGAGGATGATACCCGAAGCACCAACCAGCGAACCCGTGATAATGAGCACGTTGTTGGTGATGACAAAACCAGTAGCGGCAGCGGCAAGACCTGAGTAGGAGTTGAGCAGGGCGATAACCACGGGCATATCGGCGCCACCAATGGCAATCACCAGCAACACACCGAGGACACAGGCGATGCCGACGATAGCCCAGTAGGCAATTTGGTTGGGATCGATGACAAGCCAGACACTGAGACCGATAGTAGCTAGAAAGAGGATCGCCATAATCGCTTGCTGAGCACCCATACGAAGATCTTTGACAAAGCCTTCGAGCTTGCCATAGGCTACCAGACTACCGGTTAAGGTCACACCGCCAATCAGACCCGAAAGCGCGGTGGCAATGGTAAATTGGAGATTGGTATCATACACCACATCAGGTGTTCCATCAGTGACGATAGTCAGTGCCTCGATGAGTGCGGCACCTGCAACAAAGATAGAAGCACCGCCACCAAACCCATTGAGCAGCGCAACCATCTGAGGCATATTGGTCATCGGCGTGCTGGTTGCCAGCCAGGCACCAATGGCACTTCCAATGACAATACCGACTGCGATCCAGAGATAGCCAATAATGTGCTGATCGAGGAGGGTGACCACTACGGCAATAAACATGCCAGCGGCACCCATCAGATTGGCTCGCACCGCGGTGCGTGGGTGCGATAGCCCTTTGAGACCAAAGATAAAGAGGACTGCGGCGACCAGATAGGCTATATTTACCACAATCTCTCTGATTTCGGGCAATGTCATGGGTTAGCCTTTCTTGCGAAACATGCTTAACATGCGGTTAGTTACCATAAACCCACCCACGACGTAATCGTTGCCAGGATAACGGCGGCAACACCGAGAATGGTACTCACGGTGCTTTCCTGGGCACCGGTTGAGATGACAGCACCAATCAGGGTGATCCCCGAGATGGCATTGGAACCTGACATCAAGGGCGTGTGGAGTGTCGGCGGCACTTTGGTGATAATTTCAAAGCCGACAAAAACGGCCAGAACAAAGATGGTCAAAGCGGTCAAAAAGGCTTCCATTGTTTCGGTATGCTCCTTTGTTTGAACTTTATCACATCATATCGTTATCATCATAATTTGGGTACTAGCAACCTGTTTCAAGCGGAGACCTGAGCAGACGATGCCGGCTCAAGCAAGCTCCGCACCCGTTCGTTGATGACTTTCCCGTCGTTGGTAACGAGCGTATCACGAATGACTTCATCTTCCATGTTGAGATTGATGGCGCCATCTTTAATCAGGCTGCGCAGAAACGTGGTGATGTTACGGCTATACATCTGGCTGGCGTGGAAAGGCACCGAAGCGGGTAAATTGGCCGGGCCAATAATCGTTACTCCATGCACTTCAATGGTTTCGTTGGATCGGGTCAGTTCACAGTTGCCTCCCCGTTCAGCTGCCAGATCAATAATCACCGAACGTGGGCGCATGCCTTTGACGGCATCGGCGGTAATCAGCAGTGGTGATTTGCGCCCAGGGATAGCAGCGGTGGTGATGACAACATCGTTCCGCGCGACGACTTCGGCCATCAATTCGCGTTGGCGACGGTAGAACGATTCATCCTGGGCTTTGGCATAGCCGCCAGAACCTTCAGCCCCGCCTGTTTCCAGCGGAAGCTCAACAAACTTGCCACCCACGCTTTCCACCTGGTCTTTCACAACGGGACGAACGTCATAGGCTTCGACCTTGGCGCCAAGGCGTTTGGCGGTGGCAATCGCCTGCAACCCGGCCACACCAGCACCAATGACAAAGACATGGGCGGGTGAGAGGGTACCAGCGGCGGTCATCATCATCGGAAACATGCGTGGCAGCGTTTCGGCGGCGATGAGGACGGCTTTATAGCCGGCGATGTTGGCCATTGATGAAAGCGCATCCATTCCCTGAGCACGGGTAATGCGTGGCACCAGTTCCATGGAAAAGGCATTGACGCCTTTAGCAGCCAGTTCCTGGCTGTGTTGAGGTGACCAGAGCGGTTCAAGGAAGGCAATGAGATATTGCCCGCTCCGCATCAGTTTCATATCCTGGGCCATGCCTTCTGGGTTTGCCCCAGCAGCACGAACCTGAACCAGGATATCGGCTTTTTGGAACAATGTCTTGCGATCGGGCGCTATCTGTCCCCCACGCTCCTGATAGGCTGGATCAGGGTAACCAGCTACAATCCCCGCTCCGGACTCCAGCCAGACCTCGGCGCCAAGTTTGCTAATAGTTGGTATATCACCTGGAACAAGTGCCACGCGGTTTTCACCCGCCATGGTTTCTTTCGGAACTCCGATGATCATGTATGTGACCCCCGTGTCAATATCGACTTTCGAAACATGCTGACTCTCATATTACACTACTCTCGAATGACCTGCAAGTGAATCCCTATATAGAGACTAATCAACCGAATCAGGGTTTAGCAGGAACCCCATGGTATCCGCCAAAATCGTTGGATCGACCGGATCGCTCACAATGCCAATGGTCCAGCTACTGGCATAGGGCAATGACTGAAGTTCATTCATTGGCAACGTGCTGATAATAACGATAGGAATATCGGTTGTGGTTTCATCTGCACGGAGATGCTCAATCAAATGGCCTTCGGGTGTATCGATACCGGGTAACGCCACCAGAAAGATCGCTGGTGAGTCAGATGGAAGATCGGTTGTGGCATAACTTGCCACGGTGTAGGTATCAGCAGGCACAGTGGAGACAAGCCGTTCACACGTAGCAGAATCATCTGCTATAACAAACACTTGATGGGCCATAATGCTCTTTGCTCCTTTCATTGTCGGTGCTGCAATTTGCCTGATCGCTGTCAGATTGTTGAACATATGGGGAGATGATACGTGTCGAGTTACCTGATTTCGTATTGTTGATACCAGGCTCTTGCATGTCGTATTGCAGAAACCACTCTGCTGTTCCCTTGTTGCCCATACGCTTTGTTGGTTCGATTCTATCACGGTGCTGGATTCTACGCCAATAGGTACGTGATGTGCTTTTTAAAGGAGGATATGCTGTTGTATTAGAAAGAGGTGGGTAGAGAGGGCAGAACCATACAATGACGTTGCCACTCCTAAGAGTGACAACGTCACGATGGTACGATCATGGATAACAACCAATCAGGTTGCGCTTGAGTGTATTAACGGTTTCGCTGCTGTCCAGTATGCTCAACCCAATTTTACGTTAGAAGCCGCTCCCAGGCAGCAATTCAAAGGCAGCAATAGCACGCAAGCCGCTGCTCTGACCATAGGCGCTGAAGAAATGCGTCCCAACTGGCAAACCATCGCGGCGAGGTCGTGGTGTATCGCTAATCACGGCCGGTAGGTTGGCAAAGGCAGCAAAGTCACCACCAAAAGCAGTGATCTCGGCAATGGCATAGACTTCACCAGTGGGCAGAGTCACCCACAGACTGATGGTTTCACCGGGCAAGAAACCACTACCAGCGATCAGGATCTCTTCGAGCTGGCGAGCTTCGTTGATGCATTCTTCTTCGGGTGGCCCAGGTGGCACACACACCTGCAAGAAGGCCCCTTCGGGTGCCTGCAAGAAGTCACCGCGATTCAGGGTTAAGCTAATGATACCAGCCCGCTCACTACGGACACCCTGGGCAGTGATGTAATAGAGACCTTCGGGCGCCAGGCCACCGAATTGGAATGCAAAGGCAAACTCGCCCTGGTTGGCCGTGCGCCGACCCAGGTCTTGCACGGTGCCATCGGGGTAAGTCAACCAGACTGCGACATCTTCACTGCCGTCGAAGCCATAACCGCGAATCAAGAAGATATCGCCCTGCGATTCACCTTGAATCGTAAATTCCAGTGTGACGTTGGGATCGAGTTCGGGGGCATCGCCACCCTCAATTTCAAATTCGACAATCGCTACATAACCGCTGTCTTCACCACGAGCGGTGATGTAGTTGGTGCCAACCGGGAAGGTTTCGTCAATCGTCCATTTAAGCTGGGCAAAACCACCTGAGTTCGTATCGATGGTGCGAATAGGTAGCACCGTATAGTCAGGCAGAGTCTGCCAGAGGACGATAGGTTCATTCGAAAAGAAGTTATCAAGGATGATAGTGAGTTCACTCCGCTGAACAAATGTACCAGTAACCGTAATACTTGGTCCTTCGCCTTCTTGTGCCGCGACCGGAGCGGCCGGTTGTACCGAAAATACACCCAGTATCAGGGTGATGGACAGAAGAGCGAGAATCACAGACCGTCTGATTCGTGCCATACGTTTTCACTCCTTATAACACTATACAAAAATCTCTTCACATTCACCTCAAGGGTACCCTGAAAGGACGGTGAACCATAGAAAAAGCCACGTTCACACCGCCTGCAAACCAAAAATCGTAGCTTCTGGACAGCTACGGCCTTTATGATACCACGATCAGCGATATCGTCAAGTTTTGCACGAGGTCTCATCAGAATCACCCAGAAGACCCAATACACGTGCCTTCAGGCCAGGAATATTGAGCCTGTTCGTTGCCGTATGGTACGGGAACGGTGCAGGCTCTCTATGGTATAATAGCTCTGGTTCTTGTATGAAGAACACTTTTTGTGTTTCTTATCACCGTTTTCTCACCTGTTTATCACCTTTGTATCAGTCTGATGGCGTATCACCAGGGAGGATTATGATGTCGATTGCTCCAATCTGTCGGTCTATGCATGTTGGATTCGTCTCGTTTGGGTTGGTGCTGTTGTTGCTCTGGGCCGTACCATCCGGTTCGATCACCAAGGCAGCGTTCGCACCAGCGCAGTTAGTCGGGTATGCTGTGTTACCGCCGATACGTTTGCGGCGGGGCCACCTTCAGGGGTGGCGATTACGGGCAATACCAATGGTCGCGCGATTCCGTTTGCAAGCCAGCCGGTGCAAGGGTTCAGTGCCTTGTTACCCACCTGGGAAGGCAATTACCTGGCTCTTTCGGATAATGGGTTTGGCGCCAAAACAATAGTTTGGATTATCGCTTACGTTGGTACCAACTGGGGCTGGATCTGCCGGGCAGCTGGCCGGGGAGTGTTGCTGTGATGGGGTATACTGAGTTACAGGACCCCTATGGGCTTATTCCCTGGCCGATTGTCAATCAGAATCTGGACCGGGTTTTGACGGGAGCCGATTTTGACCTGGAGTCTTTCCAGCAGGCAGCAGATGGGACATTCTGGTTTGGTGAGGAGTTTGGGCCATTTTTATTGCAGACCGATGCTGCTGGGCGTTTGTTGCAAGCGCCTATTCCGACGCCCTATCCGGCCACGCTAGCTCCTTTTGCACGCGGGCGGCCGGCGATTCAATCACCGGAAAACCCCGATTTCTTTGCGTTGACAACGCGTGATGAGCGGGTTGCTCTGGCCAATTTGCCCAGCAGTCGTGGGTTTGAGGGCATGGCGATCAATGCCTCGCGCACGCGGCTCTACCCGATGCTGGAAGGTGCGTTGTTTGATGATCCACAGGGCAACCGGTTGTTGATTCTGGAGTTTGATCTGCGAACCAATCAGTATACCGGCAATTACTGGTTTTATCTGCTGGAAGATTCAGACCATGCCATTGGTGAATTAACTGCGATCAATGAACATGAGATGCTGGTGATTGAACGTGATGCCAAGGAGGGCAACGAAGTAGGGTTTAAGCGGATCTATCGCTTTGATTTACGCACCTTCGATGCTAATCGGGTGGTTGGCAAGGCACCGGTGGTGGACTTGCTGAATATTGTGGACAGCAATGGATTGACCACTCCAGAACCAGGTGCGGTCGGTCTGGGTGAGCAGTTTACCTTTCCTTTTTTCACGATTGAGAGTGTTGCTATTGTCAATCGATGGACGTTACTGGTTGCAAACGATAATAATTATCCCTTTAGCCAGGGCCGCCGTCCAGGTGTGGCGATTGATAACAATGAGTTTATTCTGCTGCGGCTTGCCGAACCGCTCAATCTGGGGGGCTAGGCGCGAGAATCACCGGGTGGCACCAGCGTTTTGACGACCTGTTCCCAGGTGATATGTTGGACCCGTGCTGGCCCGGCCTGGCCCAGGCGTCGGGCCAGGGCGGCATCGGCGATCAGGGTTTCCAGCCGAACAGCCAGTGCCGCTGGTTCGGGTGGCCCAATATAGCCGTTGACCCCGTCTTCGACAAATTCGAGTACCCCACCGGCATCGCTCGTTGTCACCACCGGTCGAGCAGCAGCACAGGCTTCGACTGTTGCGAATCCATAATCCTCATCAACCGGTGCGTAAAAGACGGCTCTGGCATGGGCATAGAGCTGGATCAGTTGTGCGTCATCAAGAAGCCGAGGAATTGAGCTCGCTGATTGAGGTTAAGTTGTGCAGCCAGCTGTTCGAGGCGTGGACGGTCGGGACCGGTGCCAATGAAGATGGCGCGTACCTGCGTATGAGCATGAGAGAGCGCATACAGCAGTAGGTCAAGTCGTTTGGCACGGTCGAGGCGAGCCGGGGCAAGAATGTAATCATCATAGGGACCCGCAAAGAGCTGTGAAGCATAGCGACTGGGTGGATAGAGGGGCGTACTAGTGAGCCGGTTGAAGTGGTAGAGGCGACGGCTGACATTGTGCGAGATAGTATAGCGGGCCTGAGCCTGACTGAGACTCTGCTGATCGAGACGCAAGATGGTCTGGCGAATGGTACGGCTGGTTGCGGTGTTGTTGAGATCGCTCAGGGACGTCGCATACCAATCGTAGACCTGACGATGTTGATGCACCAGCCAGACGGTTTTCTGGGGGTGGCGTACCAGGTAAGATGGAAATTTGGTACAGATCACCTGATCGATAGGTTGACCATTCGACCAGATGATATCGATCATGCGCCATGCAAGCGCACTTTCGATAATACGCGATGGCGGTTGCCAGGCAAAGGGCAGGCTGACAATATCGACGGTATGACCGTGATCGCGCAGGGCGTCACGCAGGCCCTCTACCAGGTATTCGGCACCGCCACGAATGAATGGTACCTGTGTTGCACAGATAACGATGCGTCTGGTCATACCAAATTCAGGTGATCACTGGAAGCGTTGCACCCCTCACCCCCGGCCCCTCTCCCACAAGGGGAGAGAGTAGACGATGCCACTGCCCGATCTGCGTGCGGTCGTCCCGACGGTGGGCGCAGCACGCTGAGTCCCCTACGGCCGCGTTCACGACCCACATCCAGGCAGCGTGCGGTCGTGCCGCCACACCCCCTGACCCCCGGCCCCTCTCCCCTTGTGGGAGAGGGGCGTAGACGATGCCCCTACGTCTCATATCGATGCTAGCCATTTGGTATCACACGGAGAGGCGCCCGATATTGCGGGCCACTCCCTCCATGTGTTGATCGTTCTTTGGTCTTCAGGATTCGTTGCCTTCGGCAAAAAGACTCTGGATACGATCTTTCTCGCTCGATGCAACATAGGTGAATTGACCGGACATGATACCACTGATACCGCGAAAAGGTCTTCCAATGTGCATCCCTTCACCATCAATCGAAAACTCACGAATATCTTTATCATGCATTGAACCGCGCATCTTAAGCACAGTGAGACCACGATGCATTTCACCGTAAATCTCGACATAGCGTAAGAGAATAATCGAGTCCGTAATCGTCGATATATGGGCTTCCGTAATAGATGTTCCGCCGAGCAACGTCGGGGTTGTGGCGGTATACAGCCCAGCGATTTCTTTGTGCTTGATAAAGGACGTGAGACCAATGACAAACTCGCGGAAACCACGCATGGTCGAAACGCGTTCGAGGGCCGAGAGACTATCAATGGCGACACGATTTGGTTTGAATTGGTCGATTTCGGATTTCATGGTGAAGAGCTGATCTTCGAGGCCAGCAACTTCAGGATAGTTGCAGACGACGCGGAGCGTGCCATCGTGCTCCATGCGATCAAAGTCGATGCCCCAGCCGGTGGCATTGCGGAAGAGTTGATCGCGGCTCTCTTCAAATGCAAAGAGCAGGCAGCGTTCACCACTTCGGGTACCTTCGGCCATAAATGATGTAGCCATCAGCGTTTTACCCGTACCGGTAGCCCCTGATACGAGGATGACCGAATCGCGGAAGAAACCGCCACCGCACATGGTGTCTAGGTCTTCGATACCCGACTTGATGCGGACATCGGAAGAGCGCTGCTTGAGTTCGATGGCCGACAGCGGAATAACCACAATGCCCTGGTTGGGGATCACGGTGAAGGGAAATTCGCCCTTCTGATGCATGACGCCGCGAAATTTCAGAATTTCGACGGTCCGTCGGCGTTTTTCTTCTTCGAGCACATTGCGTAAAATCACCACGTTGTCGGCAACAAATTCTTCAACACCGTAGCGGGCAATTTCACCATATTCTTCGGTACGTTCGGCGGTCATCACGGCGGTGACCCCCATGGAACGCAGGGCCGAGGCAATTTGAAACAGACCATTGCGTACCACCGCACTGCTGGGTAACTGGTTAAAGATGGCGCCAAGAGAATCCATCGAAACCCGTTGAGCACCAATTTTATGCACTGCATGTTCAATCCGAATGATCAACGGTCCCAGATCAAAGTCGTCGCCAATAAAGAGTGGCGGTTCACCTGGTTGACGTGATGCATCGACAAAGACCCATCGCTGTTCCTTCTCCCATTGGGCAATGTCCCAACCAAAGCCAAGCATATTGCGCCGAATATCAACAGGAGACTCTTCAAACGTCACAAAGACCCCGCGTTCATCGGCTTTTTTGATGCCTTCGGCCAGAAACTGAACCGCCAGAACCGTTTTGGCGCTACCAGCGGAACCCGATACAAGTGTTGTACGGCCCTTGGGCAAGCCACCATTTGAGATATGATCAAACCCTGGAATACCAGTTTCCAACTTTTCAATATGGTATTGTCTTTCATTTAAGGTCATAGCTAGCAGTCTCCTTAATCATTACGCGCATCAAGATGATCGACGTGCGGATCAAAATTGAGACCAAGTAAGACTTTGGCAGTATCAGTTAAATCGCCAATAATACGCCTCCTTGGTGGTGGCATTTCACGGATTAATGTTGGTGTAACCATAATTCTTTCATCTTCAGCCATTTGCGGGTTTTCAAGGACATCGATAATAACAAGTTCATACTGTCCTCGCAACTCATGATCGCACACCCGGCGAAGGTTCGCGATAGCCCGTTCGGTGCGAGGGGTATCTCCCGTAATATACAACTTGAGTACAAATTTATTCATAGTTTCCCATGGTCTCCTGTACGTTTTTGCTCGTCTCAGCTGGAGTCCTTTTCGGATGTATGGTATTGCCTTCTACCCAGTGCATAACTGCGGTAATATGAGACGAGGTAACCCATTAGTTCAAGCACCATCAGACGACCTTCTTCGAGGTATGCCTGTTCTTTGAGCGGGTTATCACCACTGGTTTTGTGCTGCAACACGGTGCTATGAATTTCGATAACATCGCGTGGCCCGGCCAGCAGGAAACCAAGCTGGCTGGCCATGACACGTAACTTATCAGAGATATGGTGGTCTACTTTCATGGCTCGTTGTTCCAGAGCGGCCTCGATCAATTCATCGTACCAGGTAATCAGATGTGAAAACTGTTCTGGTGCGCTCTTGCGCAGCGGTTCGGCGCCAAACATACCACGCGAAACGGGTATGGGCGCCGGGTGAGAGAGTTGAACCAGTGATTGCAGTTCTTGTTCGAGCTGCACCAGACGTTGTGCGTTCGCTTCGGCAGCGGCCTGAACACGGGCAGCATGACGACGTTCGGTGATATCGGTGTGAGAGATGACTACCTGACGTTTGCTACTGCCAACCAGCGACTTGACCCGCATCATAAACCAGCGTTCTTCGGTCGGTGCGTGGCAGGGGTATTCCATTTCAAACAAATCGGCGGTGCCATGCAACACGTTGCGTATGCCATGCAGCGCATCCGGCGCTTCATCGGCAGAGAAACCAGCTGCCTGGTTACAGATATCGAAGTAATTGACACCGACGCCCGTATATTTCAGATCAGGATCACCGTTTTCTCTGGCGAAACGATTCCATGAATCGTTAACTGCTTCGATAGTGCCATCTTCAGCAAGCAGTGCAATATGGGCATTGATCGAGTTTAAAATCGAACGGCTGGTCGCTTCGGCGGTACGCAATGCTTCTTCGGTACGTTTATGCTGGGTAATATCGCGGAACGAAATAAGCAATGATGGTTCATTTTCCCATTCAATATCAACAATGCGCATTTCCGAAACAACCTCTTCGCCATCTGGGCGAACGATATCCATTTCGGCTGTCTCGCCACCCACTACAGGGTAGCCAAAGATCTGACCGATCAAGGCATTGGCGTTACGCGCCAATAATTGTTCGGCCGCGGGATTGCAAAACTGGATGACCCCTTGCGGATCAATGACGATGACACCATCGGCGTTCTGCGTGATAAGATTGAGAAACCGCCGTTCACTATTTTGCAATTCATGGGAATAATGGATCATGCGGGCCTTTATCTGATTTTGTTTAAATGCATATAAAAGGGCACGATTTAAGATATCAGGATTAATTTTCTCTTTTATCAGATAATCATTCACACCCGATTGCATGGCCCGAATGGCGCGTTCTTCGGCAATCGTTTCTGCCAGCAAGATAATGGGTAGGCCTGTCTGATCTTCGTGGATGGTTGCTAGTTGGATCAGTCCATGATCATCGAGCATAAACGAATCAACCAGCAGTACATCGACCGTGTTCTCTTCCATACAGGTTCTGGCGGCATCGAGCGTATTGACCCGTTGAACCGCACAGGGCATGGTGTCTATCTGGGCCAGGGCATCTTCAAGCCAACTGGTATCACTGTTTGTCTTTTCAGCCAATAAAATATGAATGATTTCGTTTTCCATAGGGCACTCGCATCAAAACAGATGGCTCTCTCTCGTGATTCATCAACGCTTTTTCGGTTATCGTTTGCTGTTTGGTCACGCTACAACACGATGCATGCTGAATACGTTCCCCTCATGGTATCACATAATGATCTCAGATCTTCGATACGCTGCATCGTAAAGGCTCTCCTTAGATTATAGCAGCTTTTGCTCAGAGCTTTTGCTCAGCCCGTTGAGCCATGGTACAATAAGAGAACGTACCTGGGGAGGTGACGGAGTGGTTGAACGTGCTCGTCTCGAAAACGAGTAGGGCCTGAAAACCCTCGAGGGTTCGAATCCCTCCCTCCCCGCCATAACTATCTTCAATGGTGCCTCCGCGTCTGTTTGCGCTTTTCACAGATAATATCAACCAGTTCTTGCAGCGATAGACGTGAGGTTTGACGTGGTGGTGACTTATTGGTACCACACAGTAACATGCGATGATTGGGATGCAGATACCAATCGGCGAGCGGATCGACTTGACGCAGGCTGGTATACACGGGGGCTAAATCAACGTGTGAACGGCTCTGCGCAGCAATACCCATGTAGCCTCGACTATCGCGGTACACAAAGAGCACTGCGCCCTGGCCATAGGCGAGCCGGCTCGATGCGCCATCATCACTCTGCATCGCAATACCCAATCCCCATTGGGTAGAAAATTCGAGCCGACTGGCAAATGCCTGTTCGAGACGTAACTCACGCGCTTCATGCTCGTACCAGGCATCATTGGAGAGCATCGCACGCGCAACGTGATGTGGTCGGTTGGGGAAGAGCATATTATAGCCAGCTATCAAA
>JAAURD010000322.1 GCA_012034075.1 Chloroflexaceae bacterium
CTGAAGAGCGTCGTCGAGCTGCTTCACCTGTTCACGTTCCAGAGCCTGCTCCAGCGGATCCGGTGCTGGATCCACCAGCTCCTTCGGTCGGCTCATGCCCATGTCCTCCTCATCCTGCCATCCTGTCGGTGGAATCGCCACGGCGTTTTTTCTGCCTGCCCTTGGGCGGATTCAAGGACATGACGCAGCTCGTTCTTCCACAGATTGCCGAGCAGCCGGAAGAACCAGGTATCGAAGGACGCTTCGCCGCGGAAGCCCCCGATACCGTTGTAGACCCGCAGGAGCGCGTCTTGGGCCAGATCCTTCGCCCGCTCGTCCGAGCAGCCGCGGTGCAGGAAGTAGCGCTGGCAGATAGGAAAGTACTCGCCGAACAGCTCCTCGAAACGATCCACACGACCGCCCTGGATCTCTCTGACAGCCCGCTCGACCCACGGGCGCGACGGCGGCTCGACCGGGGGTAATGGCGCGTTCAAGGTCGCTGAGCGAGCCACGTGCGGTGTGACGCCGGCTCAGGGTGTTACTGGCAGCATTCAGGTCACACCAGAGACGTATGAGCACCTACGCGAGCGCTATCTGTTTGAGCCACGGGGCTGTATTCCGGTGAAGGGCAAGGGCGAGCTAATGACCTATTGGCTCACCGGCCGCCGTGAGCGCAACGCGTAAAGCGGGAAGTCGCCCGCAGGCCCGTCAGCCCGGCCCCTCGCCCAACTTGGGCGAGGGGCGGCTCTCTTCTTCTTTTTGTGGGAGCATGGTCCGGGATGCGGGGTTACCCACGCTGTAGGGGCGCAGCGCGCTGCATCCCACAGCATGTATGCAGGCGCAGGGTCGCGGAATGCGCGGCTGTGGCTACCTTACTGGTGTTTTCCCATGCGCTGGGTGAACCACCAGACGATGCTGCCGATGAGCAGCATCAGGGCAAATTGTCCGAGAAGCGGGAGGATCTGGGCCTGGTTCTCGCATGCTGACACCAGCCCCCAGGTGGCCAGCCAGGCACAGGTGACGTCCCAGGTGAAGACCTGCGGCGTGGCGAGGACGACGCCGGCGATGGCCAGCCAGCGCGAGATGCGTTCCTGGCGGGCGTTTTGTTCGCGGGCGATCTGGGTCTCGATCAGCTCGATGGCGGTGCGGCTGGCTTCGATGGCGCTGCGGCCGCGTTCGATCAGCAGCTCAAGTTCACGTATGGCGGTGTGAATCTGATCGAGCTGATAACACACCAGCGGGCTGGCGCGGCCGCCCAGCGCATCATACCAGCGCTGGTAGTTGGTGTGTTGCTGTTGCAGGCGGATGCGCTGTTCGTTGATCAGGGCCATCATGCCGAGCAGGTTGGCGGTTTGCTGGCCCATGGCATCGAGCGAGGGGGGCGCCTGCGCGGCCAGTTGCTGCTCCGGAGACATCATCGCGATGGATAGGTCGGTCAGATCATCGACATATTCTTTATATTCATCTACCAGATCAAAAGAGGCGATGTCGCGGAGCAGATAATAGCTCTTGTGCATAATCATATCGGGCATGATCAGTGCGGCAGCTGGGCCATAGATGCCTTCGAGCAGCAGGCGGTCGTTGTCGCCGGGCGGGGCCAGTGCTAGATAGACCGTGCTAATCAGATCTTTGAGGTTGCGGGTGGGTTCATCGAGCAGCCAGAGCATGCCGCCGGCCAGGGGGGTCTGGCTCAGGGGCGTGCTGGCTGTGCTGTGCTGCGGGTTGATCTGGTCGATAATGGGCAGCATCTCTGCCAGTACTCCATCCCAAGAGCTCTCATCTGCGGTGGGCTGAGTCAGTTCGGCCATATAGATCAGCGTGTAGCCCCATAGCATATCACGGTTATACCACTGGTCAAGCTGATCGATCAAACGTTGTGGTCCATCGGTGGTGTCTAACGCCACTGCATAGAGCCGTTGGCACCCATCGATCCAGGAACGCACGCCGCTCTCTGGTTCATCCAGCGAGAGCTGGAGCGCGGTGGTATCGTCGCTGCCTGGCAGCGCAAATGAGTAGAGCCGTAGCGCACCACGCTGCCATTGGTTGTCGCTGTTGCTGTCTGGCGGGAGCTGCAACGCTTCGACCAGCCACTTGGTGACAGCGCTGGTATGCCAGTGATTGACGTACAGCGTAAGTAGTAGGGTTGGCCCTTGGATATGGCTCATGGGCGCTTGCTGGGCGCTGTGGGCGCTGTGGGCTGCTGCAACAGCCGTCGAAACTCGGTGCAGACCCGCCGCATATCGTTGTGGATGGTCTGCTTGCACTCGGCAATATGGGCCGCGCGTTTCTGCTCCTTCTGGCTCTGGGCGGCGACGTGTTGGGTGACGGTGCGCTGGGCGCGGGCGGCTGCAATATCGGTGTCAGCGGGGATCAGCCGCTCACGTAGGGTCGCGTCTTCTTCGATCAGGTTCAGGAGCTGGTTGACAACGTCAAGCAGGCCGGTTTCATCATCATCGGCCAGCGCTGCGGTGTCTTGGGCAAGCTGGTTCACACGCTCCATGATCTGGGTCAGCTGCGCAGCGCCGGCTTTTCTGAGCAGGACGCTGGCATCATCGTACAGCTCATCCAGACGTAATATGGCGATCTCAAATAGATCATCGGCATGCTGTTGGGCATCGTTAGACATTGATTTTCCTCCTCTTGATATGGCTTGCAAATGGGCTTGTTCTGCCGTCGCCAGCGATGACGCCGGCGGGGTGGTGCGGGTGGGTCGGGCAGATGGTTGATGGGCCAGCCCGCTGACCTGAAACGCGGCCCAGTAGAAGGGATGTTGCCACTGGGGTTGCTGGCGGATGGTGCGGGTTGCCTGGGCCAGGGCTATCGCTGGTGCGGTACCGCTGGCTACCTGCTGATAAAAATCGGTAAAGAGCACGCTGGTCGTTGTGTCATCGACGGACCAGAGGCTGCCGGTGACCACGCGTGCGCCGGCGGTTAGCATCGATTGGGCCAGGCTCATGGCTTCATCGCCGCGATTGAGCGCAGGGCGACCACTGAGACAGGCAGCCAGCGTGACCAGGTCGGCATGTGCGAGGTGCATTTCGCTGATGATGCGCTGAATGGTGAGCCGGCCATCGTGCAACACCAAGCCGGATTCATCGGGTTTTTCAGGGTTGAACAGGCCATGGCAGCCGATGTGGAGTAACTGGTGCTGGCGGGCCTGGGTCAGCACAGCGGTGGGTGTAGCAGCGGCGGCGTGCAGGGGGGTACACCGGCCGGTGTGGGTAAAGGCCGCCGCAATGGCGCTGGCTTCGGGGATGACCTGGTGCAGATAGCTTTTATCCTGGGGATTGTGGCCGGGATAAGCCACGGTGAGCAGGGCCGGCTGCTCTGCGGGCGTTGCCCTGGCCGGTGTCTGCTGGGCCTGCTGCCAGATCACGGAGAGGGCACCGAGGCCGGGCGCAAAGGCGAGTTGATACTCATCGACCAGGTAGGCGTTGCTCTCGCGGTTGCGTGCCACATTGAGCGGTAAGATATGCAGGGCACCAAAGGGTGCCAGGATCAGCGGACGGTCACGGGGCAGCTCCAGCGGGGCAATCACGGCATCGTACCAGTCGTAGAGCGGATCAGTCTTACTCCGTTCATTGCGTGCATTGTGGTTTTCAACACGGATAATCCATTCGATCATGGCGAGGAGAAGGTCTTCGTTCACTGCCGGCAGCGGCACATGGCGCACCCCCTGCGCAGTTACCACAAACGCACACCAGCCCTGGTCATGCTGAAAATACTCCACCAGCGTGGCGCCCAGCGTGTGGGCCAGCTGTTGGGCCGCGGCGGCGTTCAGGTCGGGCGCCCGCTCGGTGGCGGTGAGCGCGGGGTAGCGGCCGGTCATCGCTTGCCAGTGGTCTTCGTAGGCGGCGTAGAGCTGTTGCAGCTGTTGCTGAGCGGCGGTGCGCTGGGTGCTCTCGGCAGCGAGGGTCGGTGGGCCATCGCCACGGCTGCTTTCGCTATCGCGACCGAGTTGGGTGAGCAGCGCATCAATCTGGGTACGCAGGGCATCGCGTTGCTTGATCATGGTCGCGAGTTCGGGCTGATCGGCGCCGACGGTGGCGAGATCAAAGCGGGCGGTATGCAGCAGATCAACAAAGGCGCGGCCCTTGGCGGCGACGGCATACTCAAACGCGGCTTCGCTCTGGCCGTTGTGCAGACAGCAGAAGACCAGCTGCGCATAGAGCGTGGCGTTCTCTGCCGACATCTGGCGGCGTTCAGCATCCGATTGGGTGAAGCTGGCCATCTGCTGGATGGCGCGGTGGG